>NZ_LBMX01000034.1:0-3083 GCF_001010885.1 Clostridium sp. C8
GGGTTTTTCAACAAACTGAAATAAAAATACCGTTTATTTTATAAACGGTATTTTTATTTGTTAAATTTTATTTATATGTTGTACGAGTAGATGGTTCATTTTCTCCATATGGAGTTTTTTCATTAGCTTTATTTTTAATTTTTTCATCATAATTAGATGATGCTGGATTATTAAGGTTATTATAATTTTTATTTTTCATTTTAAATCCTCCTAAATTATTATTATCAATAATAGAATTCCCCTATTAGAAAAAATTATAGATTAAAGAGTTAATAAGCAATCAGCTATTATAGATTTAGCTTTGGTTCTTGTAGAAACTGGTAAATCTAAAAAGATACCTTCTTTAGAAATGGCTTGATCTTATAAATATTCTGATGCAGAAATACAAATAGTAAAAAGAAATAGAAAGAGGATGTTAATAGGTACTCCAGATAATATAAAAGCGCAAATACTAAAAATGAGTGAAATATATAAAACAGATGAGTTTATGCTTATAACGTTAAATACAGATTTAAACTCTAAGATAAATTCATATAAGTTAATAGCAGAGATGTTTAGAGAATAATAAAAGGAGTAATATAGTTGAATTTATTTCACTTATATTACTCTTTTTCATCATCTACAATTTTATGATAATATATAAGTAAAAAGTAATAATATAATAAGTAGTTATTTTTATATTTATGAAAATAAGAAAAATTAATTGGAGGGAAGACTATATGAGAGTATTAATTACTAATGATGATGGAATAAATGCTAGAGGAATAATAACTTTAGCAAAGGAAATATCAAAAAAACATGAAATTATAGTAGTTGCACCTAGGGAACAAAAAAGTGCTTCTAGCCATTCTATATCAATTCATAATCCCATTAAGATAAGAGAAGAAAAAATAGATGATAATTTTAAGGCATACAGTTTAGTAGGAACACCAGCTGATTGTACTCAAGCAGGATTATCTTTACTTGGAAAAAATATAGACTTAGTTATTTCTGGTATTAACAGAGGCTTAAATTGTGGAACTGATATTTTATATTCAGGAACGGTATCGGCAGCAATAGAAGGAGCAATATATAATGTACCATCTATTGCTATATCAATGGAGGTAGATTGGGAGAGAGAAGATGAGGATTACACTAAGGCAGCTAATTGGATAAGCAAAATAATAGATGTAGCAAAAAAATATTATTTAAAAGATAATGTAGTTTTAAATGTTAATGTTCCAAATATTAGTAAAGAAGAAATAAGAGGAGTAAAAGTATGTAGACTAGGAAAGTCAACATATAAAACAGATTATATTTTAATTGAAGAAAATGAAGATAATGTTTATATAACAAAAGGAACCAGAAATGATATATCAGAGAATGATTCTGACTTATATTTTTTATCCAAAGGCTATGTAACAATGACTCCTTTACATTTTGACTTTACTAATTTTAAAATATTAGATGAAGTAAAAAATATATTTGAAAATAAGGTGATTTAGTTTTGGAAGAAGAAAATATAAAAGATATATTAATAAAAAGAAAAAATATGAAATTTAGATTAATAATCCAAGGTATTATTATAGGTTTAATTACAGGTGGGATAATAGTATTAAATAGAATATTTATAAAAAAACTTTCTTCAATTTTCTTAGATTTGTATTTATGGGGAAATAAAGGCTTAATAAATACAATTTTAGTAATAATTATCTTAGCTTTAGTGGGTATTTTAGTTGGATTTATGTCTAAAAGGGAAAATATGATATCAGGTAGCGGAATTCCTCAAGTAAAAGGAAGAGTAATTAATAAATTGAAGATGAATTGGTTTAGAATACTTATATATAAATTTGCAGGAGGAGTTTTAGCACTATCAGCTGGTCTCTCTTTAGGTAGGGAGGGTCCATCTGTGCAAATTGGAGCTTCTATAGGAGAAGGTATAGCAGAGAGTACTTATAAAAAGATGCCAGTAAAGAAAGAATTTTTGATAACAGCAGGAGCATCAGCAGGACTTTCAGCCGCATTTAATTCTCCGTTATCAGGAATAGTATTTGCACTAGAAGAAATTCATAGAAATTTTTCTCCATTAGTTCTATTATCGGCTATGGCGGCAGCAATAAGTGCTGATTTTATATCGAAAAATTTTTTAGGAATGGAGCCAGCTTTAAATTTCAATGAAATGAGTGCATTGCCATTAAAATATTATTGGGTACTAATTATTTTAGGATTTATAACTGGTGTCATGGGAGTTATATTCTCAAAAGGAATATACTTATTTCAAGATATATACTCTAAGTTAACCAAAATACCAATAGAAATAAAAATAATGATTCCTTTTATAATAACTGCTATTATAGGTTTAACATTGCCAATTTTATTAGGCGGAGGCCATGAGTTGATAATGGATTTAAATTCAGAAAAACATGCTATTTCATTTTTAATAATATTATATTTAGTAAAATTTTTATTATTATTAATTTGTTTTGGCTCCGGGGTGCCCGGGGGAATATTCCTTCCAATGCTTTTACTTGGGGCAATAATAGGGAATGCAATAGGAGTTTTTTCTGTAGATATTTTAGGTATAAGTAATTCTTTTATGATAAATTTTATAGCTCTTGGTATGGCAGGATATTTTGCTGCGGTGGTAAAGGCTCCAATAACAGGAATAGTACTTATAATGGAAATGACAGGATCATTTACTCATCTTCTTTCATTATCAGTAGTTGTAATAATAGCTTATATAACTTCTGAGGCATTGAAAAATCAACCTATATATGAAGTTTTATTAGAAAGACTACTTAAAAGAGTTGGTGTAAGTGATGAGGAGAATAATGCGAAGAAAACAATAGTAGAATTTGTTGTTGAAATGGAGAGTATAGTAGAAGGCAAATATATATATGAAATAAATTGGCCTAAAGACTGTTTACTTGTAGCAATAAAAAGAGGAGATAAAGAAATAATTCCAAGAGGTTCTGTAAAATTAATTAGTGGAGATTATATAGTTGTTTTAGTTAATATAGATAAAAGATCAGATGTAATTGAATATATTACCGAACTTACTTTAGCATAAAACAAATATTTTTAGAAATAGTAATGATTAGATT
>NZ_LBMX01000035.1:0-13427 GCF_001010885.1 Clostridium sp. C8
GTTCACAGTTCACAAGGCACAGTGCACAGTTGTTTTAATTTTTTCATTCTTTCATTTATAAATTGCTTTGCAATTTATATCATAACCTGTTCCCTGTTACTTTATTCCAAAAACTGTAAACTGTGAACTGTGCGCTGTGAACTGAAAAATGCTTCGCATTTTAAAACTATTACGAACTAGAAAAGATCGAGTATAAACTCGATCTTTATTTTATATATGAAAGTTTTAAATAGTTTTATAAATTTTCTGCTTTTTCTTTTGACCATTTATTTTCTTGCCACTCTTTAAGCAAGTCAGAAAGAATTTTTCTTAAAACTTTACCAATGATATAGTAGAAATTATCATTAAGATTGGCAAGTGAAATTCTTAATGACCATTCAGAAGAAGCAAATCCATCTCCATTTAATAAGATTATAGAGTAATTTTTAGCTAAATCATATAATATATCAAATGGGGTATAGTGTGATGCTATGTAATTAGAAAAGTCTTCATTGAATTTACTTTTTGCCCAATCAATTATATTTAGTTCAGTA
Organism: Clostridium sp. C8; assembly: GCF_001010885.1. Classification (NCBI taxonomy): domain Bacteria; kingdom Bacillati; phylum Bacillota; class Clostridia; order Eubacteriales; family Clostridiaceae; genus Clostridium; species Clostridium sp. C8. The sequence continues at coordinate 534 of NZ_LBMX01000035.1, forward strand.
TAATATGAAGAATCATTAGGATTATCTATAAGATTTAATTCCATGCCTTCAAATAATAAAGCTTTACGTCTTTTACATATTTCAATAGTAAGATTTTTATAATTATTATTATAATCAACTAGAGTAAAGGCACAAAATAAAGCCATTTGAACTTGCTGAGGCGTTGATAAACCAGCAGTATGGTTAAGAGCAACTTGTCTACTATCAGCAACTAATCTATCTATGAATTTTATATTACTAGGATCAGATGACATGTGTTTATATCTTTTATTTAATTCTATTTTATCTTTAGATGAAAGATTAGTTAAAAGATCATTAAATACATTGTTTTCATTTAAAAATATTGCACCAAGTCTCCAACCAGTAACTCCAAAATATTTCGATAAGGAATACACACCTAAGGTATTGTATGGTAAATGAGCAACTATAGATTTAAATTTTTCTATGAATGTACAGTAAACATCATCAGTTATTATCATTAAATTTGGATTATAGTTTTTAACTACATTAACTAAATTATTCTTACATTTATCACTTAATGCTATTGAAGCGGGATTGTTTGGATTAACAATGAATAATGCTTTTATATTAGTATCCTTAAGTTTTTCTAGTTCCTCAATTGGATATTGCCAAGTTGGATTATTATTTTCATCTAAATCATTTGCATGAATCCTTATTACCTCAAAATTATAGTTAGGTAAGTGAGGAATTTCTAGATAAGGCGTAAAAATAGGTGTCATTAAAGCAATTTTATCCCCTTTATTTAATAGCTTGTTTGATGTTAGAGAGTCAAAAATATAACACATTGCAGCAGTTCCACCTTCAACGGCAAAAACATCAAATTTATTATTAAATTTAGTGTCACCACATAATTCTTTTAATAAGTATTTATTAACTATTTTCTCTATATGAATAAGCATTTTATCTGGAAACGGATAGTTATCACCAATAATTCCATCAGTAATTTCAAATAAAAAATCATCTGGATTAAAACTAAACTCTTTAATGCAATAATTTAGTATTTCTTTTAATAAACTAATTCCAGGTAAATTAGTGTTCTTAGTATAATAATCTAAAAACCTTTCATAAATTCCATTTTTACTAACCATACCAGCTAAGTCATTTACGCATAAATTTCTTTGGCATTCTAAAACAGCAAAATGGCCAAGTGTAAAAAAGGCTTGTCTAGGGGTTGAAGAAGTCCAATTAGGATTACCTCTACCAGCGTCTAAAATATTTCCATTAAATTTTCCCTTATTAAGGTTAGCTAATTCAATTAATTTATCTTTAAATTCGAAAGGGCTTATTTTACCATAAAGATTTGATAAGTAGTCCTTTGTTAATTCTATGTCCATTATGGATACTCCTTTTCAAATGTACTATTAATTCTATTAATAGTATATATCTCCATTGTAAAAATTCAATGAATTCTTGCAAAAAATATAATTACTGCAATAAATGATTCAAAAAATGATAATTTATCAAAACGTGTTGATTATAAAAGATAAAAAATTATTAATATGTTAAATGTTAATAATTATAAAAATAAAAAATATTGAGAGTATTTTTTATAATTAATATAAAAAGAGGTTGAAATTTTTAAGGAAAGCATATATAATCGTAATATAATTTAATAATGTTCGGTTGAAGGTAGTGGGAGAGAGATTTTTAAATAAATCCACCGAAGAAGTAAATCTTTCAGGTATTAGGACCGCTATTGGACGAACCTCTGGAGAGACTCAGAGATGAGCACCGAAGGAGCAAGATAATTTAAAGTTTAAATTATTGAAACTCTCAGGTAAAAGGACAGGGGATAAGATAGGTCTATAAATTTTTATTATTTAATAGATCTTATTTACCTATCTATTCTCCTCCGTAAATTTAAATTTAAGGGGGATTTTTTTATGTTAAATCAAATTCAATCAATTTTAAGTACTATCGATGCTATAATATGGGGGCCACCACTATTAGTATTATTAGTAGGGACAGGAATATATTTAACCTGGAAATTAAAACTACTACAAATATTTAAACTACCTTTAGCACTAAAATACATATTTTCAAAAGAGGAAGATACTGATGATGATGCAAAAGGTGATGTTACTAGTTATGGAGCTTTATGTACGGCTTTATCAGCAACTATAGGAACAGGAAATATAGTTGGAGTTGCTACTGCAATTAAGGCTGGAGGACCAGGAGCATTGTTTTGGATGTGGATAGCAGCTTTTTTTGGCATGGCTACTAAATATGCTGAAGGAGTACTTGCAATAAAATATAGAGAAGTAGATGAGAATGGACAAATGGCTGGTGGACCAATGTATTATATAAAAAATGGGCTAGGATTAAATTGGTTAGCAAAATTATTTGCCATATTTGGAGTAGGTGTTGCTCTACTTGGAATAGGAACATTTGGGCAAGTAAAGTCTATTGCTGATGCAGCAAAAATAGGATTCAATATTCCATTAATAGTTACAGCAGTAGTAGTTACTATATTAGTGGCCTTAGTTACTCTAGGAGGAATAAAAAGAATTTCAAGTGTATCAGAAAAAATTGTTCCTTTTATGGCTATACTATATATAGTGGGAGTTATTTTGGTACTAATATTTAATTTTACCAAAATACCTTCAGCTATTAGTTTAATAATAAGAAGTGCATTTAATCCTAAAGCAGCTTTAGGAGGTGCAGTAGGAATAACTATTTCAATTGCCATGCAAAGAGGAATTGGAAGGGGAGTATTTTCAAACGAAGCAGGACTTGGTAGTGCACCTATAGCAGCAGCAGCAGCAAAAACAAAATCTCCTGTAAGACAAGGATTAATTTCTATGACAGGAACATTTATTGATACTATTATAATTTGTACAATGACTGGATTAGTTATTGTTGTTACAGGAAGCTTTACTGGAAATCTAGAAGGTGCAAATTTAACTACAGCAGCCTTTGAAAAGGGATTGCCAATAGCTTTATTAGGAAAATATATAGTTAATATAGGTTTGATATTCTTTGCGTTTACAACTATATTAGGATGGAATTATTATGGGGAAAGATGTATTGAATATTTATTCGGCGTAAAGGGAATAAAACCTTATAAAATTATTTTTATAGCTTTAGTTGCAGTAGGGTCTTTTTTACCATTGGAGATGATTTTTATTATAGCAGATATAGTTAATGGACTTATGGCATTTCCAAATCTAATTGGATTAATAGGATTAAGGCATGTTGTTATTTCTGAAACACAGAAGTTTTTTGATGATATAAAAGAAGTGGATACGGATGGAATTGAAGAAAAAATGACAGTTTAAGGTGGAAAAACTCCACCTTTTTTATATAATAAATTTTCTTAAATATTAATTAAATTTTCATAATAAACTTTATATAAATAAAATATTATTTATAATATATGTATATATTTATAAAGAAGAATATTTGGAGGTAGCGTTTTGGAGTACAAGGGAACATATAAAGGAATAGGTGATTATAAGGAAAGTTACAGCAAAAACATTATGAAAAAAATTATTTTAAGTGTGACTTTTATTATTACATTAATGGTTACAATAGTTTTTATAACTGCAGAATATCTTAATAAATCAAGTAAAGAAACAATACTTTCAAATGAAGAAATAATTAAATACATAAATATAAGTGATGACTTAAGTGCTGGGGGGATTCAATTAAATTGGCAAGAAATAGCAGCAGTAAATGGTGCTATAGCTGATGGTAACTTTGAAATTAATGGTGAGAATATAAATAATATAGTAAATTCATTTTACAACAAAGATGCTTCTGGAAATGTTGTAGAATTAAAGAAATTTAAAGCTGCAATTAAAGCATTAAATTTAAGTAGTGAACAAGAAGAAAAAGCTAATGAATACCTTGAAGGATTGAAAAATAATTATATACACAGAGAATTAATAATGGACAATTCTAAGCTTCAATTTATAGATAAGGTTTCTGAGGTTGCTTATGATAATTATAAAAGTTATGGAATATTACCTTCTATAACGATTGCTCAAGCTATTTTAGAATCTGGATGGGGTGAGTCTACTTTATCATCTAAATATAATAATCTTTTTGGGATAAAAGCAGATGAAAGATGGAGTGGGGATAGTATTGATCTTGAAACTAAAGAGAATTATGATGATGTTATTGTTGGAGCATTTAGATCTTATGGTGATATAAAATCTTCTATAAAAGATCACGGAAAATTTCTTTATGAAAATGAAAGATATTCTGCAAATGGATTATTTCAAGCTAAAGGCTATAAGGAGCAAGCACAAGCTTTAGAAAATGCAGGTTATAGTACGGCTAAAGATGAGGAAGGAAATTTAATTTATGGAGATAAATTAATAAGAGTTATTCAAGAAAATAATTTAATGTTATATGATACGAAGGTACAAAGATAATAGTGGCTGTATTAAAGACAGCCACTTAAGAATTGATAATTAAATATGAATAATTATTGATGTAATTATTCACTTTTAGATAACGGTTATTTAATCTTGAACTTAGATTCATTAAAAACTAAATCAATTTGTTTTTTTGAAAGGGAGTCTATTCTTATGAAAAAGTTACCTTTGTTTATTGTATTAATAAATTTAATAATTATTTTTTCATCACCTTGAACTTCCATTTCAACCATTCCATTATCCATATTACGAACCCATCCAGTTAGCTTCAAGTTAGCTGCATTCATCTGGCAAAAGTATCTAAAGCCAACCCCTTGAACTCTACCTTCAACAAGAACATAGTATCTAATCATAAATTCACCTCTTATATTAGATTATTATAAAAATTATAACATAAATATAATATTGTTATGAAGATAATATTATTAGTTTATGAACAAAGATGATATAATAATTATGAGAATTTAAGACAAGGGGGAATATTATATGGAAAAGTCACTAGTATTAATAAAACCAGATGCAGTGGAAAAAAATATAATAGGAAAAATAATCGATAAGTATGAAGAAAATGGACTAAAAGTAATTGCATTAAGAATGGAAACGATATCTAAGGATTTTGCATGTAAGCATTATGAAGAACATATTGGGAAAAGTTTTTTTGATCCATTAATAGCATTTATAACTAAAGGACCTTTATGTGCATTGATTTTAGAAGGAGAAAATGCAATAGAGAAAATTAGAGAAATTAATGGAAGTACAAATCCAGAAGTGGCTGAAGAAGGTACGATAAGAAAGTTATATGCTGCAAATAATAGAGAAAACTGTGTTCATGCATCAGATAGTCCTAAAAGTGCAGAAAGAGAAATAAAATTGTGGTTTGGAAATTTAAACTTATAATTAAAAAGGGGTTACATAACGTAACTCCTTAATTAATTTTTACTTTTAACCAAGCATCATCATATAGTTTTATTTTGTTACCTAAATCTTTAAATATTTCACATTTATCAAGGACCTCATCAGCAGGATAAACAGTTTCATCTTCTTTAGTTTCTTCATCTAATAATTCATAAGCAGCTGAATTAGGAGTTGCATAACCTATATATTCTACATTTTCTTTAGCATTTTCGGCATCGGATAAGAAGTTTATAAATTCTTCCGCTTCACTTTTATGCTTTGCTCCCTTTGGGATAACCATAACATCAAACCATTTATTTGAGCCTTCTTTAGGAACAACATATTGAAGATTTAAATCTGGAGCTTCATCCTGAATAAATATTGCATCACCAGAGTAAACAGTAGCAAAGGTAGCTTCACCGTTTATCATTTTATCTTTAACTTCATCCATAACATAAGATTGAACTAAAGGCTTTTGCTTTATTAATTCTTGAGTAGCTTCTTCCAATTCATTTTTATTAACTGAGTTTAAAGAGTATCCAAGTTTAACTAAAGAAATAGCAAGAGTATCTCTTATGGAATCAAACATAAATATTTCATTTTTATATTTTGAATCCCATAATATATCCCAGCTGTCTACAACCTCTTTTACTTTATCAGCATCATATATTATTCCTATTGTTCCCCACATGTATGGAACTGAGTATTCATTATTAGGATCGTATTGAAGATTTTTAAAATCATCTCCAATATTTTGATAATTAGGTATATTAGTAAAGTCAATTTTTTCCAACATATCTTCACTTAGCATTTTTTCGACCATATAATCTGAAGGGAAAATTAAGTCATAAGTTCCAGGACTATTTTTTACTTTTTGATACATAATTTCATTTGATTCATAAGTATCATAAATTATATTAATACCTGTTTCCTCTTCAAATTTTGTGATTAAATCTTCATTTATATAATCTCCATAATTAAATACATTAAGGGTTCTTGTACCACTTGAATCATCATTGTTTTTAGAGCATCCTACAAAAAATGATGATATTAAAAATAATGATGATAAGATAGCAATAGATTTCTTAAGCTTTTTCAATTTTATCACCTCTTGATAAAAATTCTTTTCTATTAGCAATTAATAGAAGAGTTAAAACTGTTACAAACATCAAAGTTGAAAGAGCATTAATTTCAGGCTTAATCCCTCTTCTTGCCATAGCAAAGATTTCTATAGAAAGGTTTGTAACTCCAGGTCCAGCAGTGAAGAAACTAATTACAAAATCATCAATAGACATTGTAAAAGCCATTAACATACCAGCAAATATTCCAGGTTTAATTTGAGGCAATATTATTTTCCTTAATGTGTAAGCTGGAGTAGCACCCAGGTCCAATGCAGCATCTTCTATATTTTCAGGTAACTGTCTAAGTTTAGGTAAAACAGCTAAAATTACATAAGGAATATTAAATGTAATGTGAGCAAGAAGCATAGTAGTAAAGCCAAAATCTAATTTTGTAAGAGGTCTTATAAATATAAATAAGCTCATTAAGGCAATACCAGTAACTATGTCTGGATTTAATACAGGTAAATAATTAATATTTAATAAAAGAGCTTTTTTAGGTCCCTTCATTTTATTTATTCCAATAGCTGCTAAAGTACCAATTATAGTAGCTATAACGGAAGAAATTATTGCAATAACAACAGTAAAGAATAAAGCTTGAAGAATTCTTTCATTTTGGAATAGGTCAGCATACCATCTTAATGTAAAGCCAGACCATTTTCCCATGGTTTTTGAATCATTAAAGGAGAAAATAATTAATGCTAATATTGGAGTGTATAAAAATATAAATATAAGTAATAAATAAGATTTCTTAATAAAGTTTTCAAGTTTCTTTACCATAACTGATTTCCTCCTCCTTCTTTAGCATCAGAATTATCAAACTTACTCATTATAGCCATAGATACTAATATTATTATCATCATAAATATAGAAATAGATGAACCAAAATTCCAATCACCCATCATAGTAAATTGTTGTTCAATTAAATTACCTAAGAGCATATATTGTCCACCACCAAGCAATCTTGAAATTACAAATGTAGAAACAGCCGGCATAAATACCATAGTAATTCCTGAAATAACACCAGGCATGCTTAAAGGTAAAACTATTTTCCTAAATATCTCACCCCTATTTGCGCCTAAATCGGCAGCTGCATTTAATAAATCTTTATCCATTTTTGTTAACACAGTATATATTGGAAGCACCATAAATGGTAAAAAGTTATAAATCATACCAAGTATTACAGCTCCATCATTATATAAGAAAGTAAAAGGGCCAAAACCTAAGTAACCAAGAATATTATTTACAAAGCCATTTTTACCTAAGATAGGTAACCAAGCATAAGTTCTAAGCAAAAAGTTCATCCACATTGGTACTATAAAAAGCATAATTAAAATATTACCTTTTGAAGGTTTCATTTTAGAAATTATATATGCAACAGGATATCCTAGAATTAAGCACCATAATGTTGATAAAAACGCAAGCCATAAACTTCTAGTAAAAACCTTTATATATTGAGATTGAAGTAGTCTTGTGAAATTTTCTAATGAAAATTTATAATCTCCTTCAGGTGTTAATATAGTAAAGCCGAAGAATAAAACTATTATTAAAGGAATTATAATAAATAAAGAACTCCAAACTATGAAAGGAGATGCAGCAAAGTTTTTATTAATATTTTTTGCCTTACTCATTATTTGAAACCTTTCTCATAATATGAATATCTTCTGGGTAAATATCTAATCCTATAACAGAATTTACTTCTGCAAATTTAGTATTATGAATTATCCATTTATTATTTCCTTCTTCAACTTCTATTTCGTAATGAACACCTTTAAAAATTATTGATTTTACTGTACCTTTTAACATTCCCTTGTCAGCAGCTACAATTTTAATATCCTCAGGTCTTATAACTACATCAATTAATTCATTTTGTTTAAACCCTTTATCAACACAAACAAAAGTATTATTGCAGAACTCTACTTTAAAATCATCTAACATAGTTCCATCTAAAATATTACTTGCACCTATAAAGTTAGCAACAAATGCATTAGCAGGTTCATTGTATATATCTTCTGGAGATCCCATTTGTTGAATTTTACCTTTATTCATAACTATAATAGTATCAGACATTGTCAATGCTTCTTCTTGATCATGAGTTACAAAGATGAAAGTAATTCCAAGTCTTTGTTGCATTCTTTTAAGTTCAATTTGCATTTCTTTTCTAAGTTTTAAATCAAGAGCTCCAAGAGGTTCGTCTAAAAGAAGAACTTCTGGTTCATTAATTAAAGCTCTAGCAATAGCAACTCTTTGCTGTTGTCCACCACTTAGGGATTCTACGCTTCTTTTTTCAAATCCTTCTAAAGAAACTAATTTAAGCATTTCTTTAACTTTTAAATCTATTTCATTTTTAGGAGTTTTTTTAATTTTTAATCCAAATGCAATATTTTCATATACATTCATATGAGGGAATAAAGCATATTTTTGGAATACAGTATTTACCTGTCTTTTGTATGGAGGTAAAGATGAGATATCATTTCCATTAAATAGAATTTCACCTCTATCAGCAACTTCAAATCCAGCAATTATTTTTAATGTTGTTGTTTTACCACATCCACTAGGACCAAGTAATGTTAAAAATTCATTCTTTTTAATATTTAATGAAAGATTATCTAAAACGCAATTACCATCAAAGGATTTAGAAATACCTTTCATTTCAATTATGTTTTGTTTCAAAATAAACACCTCTTTCTATAGATTTAAAATGATGGTGGAGTACTTATCCAAATAACTTTAGCTTGTGTTTTTCCACCATTTGAAATATAGTGATTAGATCTAGGTCTAAAATAAAAGCTTTCACCTTTTTTTACTTTAAATTTCTTTTTTCCTAGATGTAAAATTATAGTTCCAGATAAAACAAAACCAAATTCTTCACCTTCATGAGGTTCTTCTTCTATATATCTTCCATCAGGTTCAAGAGTTATCATTATTGGTTCCATTTCATTTTTTTGTGCATTAGGTATAAGCCACATTAGCTTATATTTTAAATCATTATTTTCAGTTTCAAACATATCTTCATATGTATAAGTAACTTTCTCTTCACTAGCATCACTAAAAAATTCTGTGAGATTTGTACCGAGAATTTCTAGTATGTCAATTAATGTTGCTATTGATGGAGAAGTCAAGTCATTTTCAACTTGTGATATAAATCCTTTAGAAAGTTCACATCTATTGGCAAGTTCTTCTTGAGTCAATTGTTTTTCAATACGAAGTCTACGAATTTTTTCTCCTATTTCCACAATTACACCTTCCATCATATAAATTTTATAATACTAAACTAAAAGTTTAAGATTACTAAACAAACAATAAATATTATAAATATTAATATTATAAAAATCAATATTTTTTCAAATAATATATAAAAAAAGTTTTTTGCCAAAGCCTCATTATATATATACTATATGATTATTTATATAATTAAGTTTAAGAAAACAGTCATGAAAGTTTAGAAATACTAAGTAAAATAATAAAAGTGAAATAATTACAATATATTTAAAAACATTAAGTTAAAATTAAATACTAGTTATATTTCTTGATAAAAGCTGAATTTTATGAGATATTAAACTATATATTATCTGGAAGAATAAAGAAATATTTATAAATTTCTTGTTATAGGTGATGAAATGAATAATAAATTAAATTTATATAGGAGAAATGGTAAAAAGGTTTATATAAGGCAACCTAAATTTACTGAGCTATCTTTTGTAGAATCTTTGTGGAGTAATAAAGAAAATATGGGGGAGATAGGTAAGACATATTCTTTTCCAAAAGAAAAATGGGATATGTTTTATAGAAAAATGGTACAACCAACAGATGGGAAGAATTTTTATTGTCTTATATATTCTTTAGATGAAAAGGCAATTGGAGAAGTTAGTTTCCATGGATATAATTCTGCGACTAAGGTAGCTAGAATAAATATAAAAATACATCATATGCATAGACGCAAAGGATATGGAGAAGAAGCATTAAAGCTACTTTTGGAATATTATTTTTTTGAATTTGGTGGAGAGGCAATAATAGATACTGTAAGTACAAAAGAATCCAGAGAACTATTGAAAAAAATAGGTTTTGAAGAGATAAGTAATTTTAGAAATCAATTTACTTATAAAATAACTAAAAAGAACTTTTTTAAATGTAAGATAAATAATAAAAAAATTATAAATATATTAACTTATGATAATATTAATATAATGGAATATTCAATTCCTTTTAATATATTTAGTAAAGCTAATGAAATTCTAAAGGAAGATTACTTCGAAGTTCATCCCATATCCAATAAATCACAAATAGAAACAGAAAATATAAATGTATCTGTTAAAGATATAATTAATAATAATATATATAAACCTAATATTATTATAATACCAGGAGGAAAAGACGTAAAATCAGCGGCTAAAGATAGTGTTTTAATGAATTATTTAAAATTTATTTATAGTAATTGCGATTATATAATAACATTTTCTAACGGAATATATTTTCTTAATGAATTTAATGATTTAGAAGGAATTACAGTACCAAAATCAGAATGGAGAATAGAGGGGACAATTCAAATAAAAAAAGCTTTTGTTGATAATGGTAAATTAATGTTTGCATCAAATATGATTGGGATAATAGAACTATGCACAGAGATTGTTAAAAAGCTAGCTGGTGAAGAGGTAAGTGAAAGGTTATTAAAGGAAATAGGTATATATAATTAAAGAATATAACATATTAAGCTAATAAGTAAATTACAAGTAGTTAAATAAAAATAGAAATTTGCAATAATAGACTTTTCAGTATAGACAAATTATAATTAATAAGACAAGGTAAATTTAAAGTTAATTTCCTAGATAGAGGAGAAGATAAGTATGGTAAATGGTAGAATTCATTCAATTGAAAGTATGGGTCTTGTTGATGGACCAGGTATAAGAGTAGTTGTATTTTTTCAAGGATGTAAATTAAGATGTCTTTATTGTCATAATCCAGATACTTGGAGCGATAAAGGTGGGACTGAATATACTGCTGAAGAATTAGTTAAAAGAATTAAGAGATTTAAAAGTTATTTTACAACTTCAGGTGGAGGAGTAACATTTTCTGGAGGGGATCCATTAAGACAGCCAGAATTTTTGTTAGAAGTACTTAAGGAATGTAAATCAGAAGGAATACATACATGTCTAGATACATCAGGCGTTGGATTTGGTGATTATGATGAAATACTAAAATATACAGATTTAGTTTTGTATGATGTTAAGCATCTATCAGAAAAAGGATATGAAGAGATTACTGGATTCAAAATAGAAGAAACAAATAGATTCTTAGAAGCTTGCAAAAAAGCTGGTACTAAACTTTGGATAAGACAAGTAGTTATTCCAGGTAAGACAGATAGTGAAGAGTATATGGAGGGCCTTAAGACATTTATTAATAATTTAGAAAATGTTGAAAAGGTGGAATTATTACCATATCACTTACTAGGTGTAAACAAGTATGAAACTATGGGAATACAATATAGGCTAGATGGAGTTCCAGCAATGAATAAAGATATTTGTAAAAGTCTTAAGGATAAATACTTTGGAGAATATTAAATTTTACGAAACAATTTTTTAGTGCACAATTAACAAGGCACAGTTCATAATAAACTATGAACTGTGCCTTGTTAACTGTGCACTGAATGAAATTTATTTATTAAGTAATTTAGAAAAGTATCCTGCAGGTATTAGTCCCTTCTTCATGCCTTTAATAACTGTTAAATAAGTAGCAGCTGTGTCGAATCTAGCATCATGATAATTTCCACTACCTTCAAATAATTCATTTGCTTTACTTTCAATTTGTTCTTCTGTTATTTGAAGAAAATCTATAACTTCTGACAGCTTAGGATTTTTTATATTTCCAGCTGGACTTGGTAAATTACAAATAGCTTTGTAATATGACATAGTACAGAAAGTATTCTTAGGTTCCCATGTTGTATCTATAAGACCAGCTTCCCAAAGCTGCTGTAATTCATGTTTTAAGAATTTTATATCAAATTGGACATTATGACCTATTATAAAATCAGCATCAAAAAAGTCAGGCATAAATTCATGGACAAAATCTAAAAATTCTTTCCCTTCTGAAAGATCATATAATTTTTCAAGTGAAAATCCATGAACTGCTTGCGCACCTTCATCCATACTATCAACTGTAAAGAAGAAGTTTTTTCCTATTGTTTTTTGCGGCTTACAGGAAGCGTCTATTATTATATAACTTAATTGACATATATTTCCAGGTTTTATACTAGTGGTTTCAGTATCGAAAAAAAGTAATTTCATTTTATCCTCCTAAGAATATAATTTACTATTATATAAACTTTAATAGAAATAGATTTAAATTTGTATAGTGTTTATCGAAACACATATATATAATAACATAAAAACTAAAGATTTATAAAATCAATTTATAAATTTGGAGAACAAAAAATAACTAATAGGTTACTATTAGTTATTTTAACAGTTTGTTGAAAAACCCCC
>NZ_LBMX01000036.1:0-10179 GCF_001010885.1 Clostridium sp. C8
ACTTTGTCAGCAGTCTGAAAAAATAACTAATAGGTTACTATTAGTTATTTTAAAATTTATTTTCCTTCAAAAGCCTTTGATATAACTTTTAATAATTCAAGACAAGTTTCTAATGTTTTTTTATTATCATCTAAGTTAGGGTTAAATTCAACAAAATCCATGGCCCTTACTAATGAAGTACTAATTATACTTTCAATTATTTGTTTTCCTTCGGAAAAAGTTAATCCATCTTCAACTGGTGTTCCTGTTCCAGGAACATAAGTAGGATCTAAACTATCAATATCAAAGCTAAAATGAATGTTTTTCACATTGTTTCTATTTATAGCTTCTAAGAATTCTTTTAATACAAGTTCTATGCCCTTATTTTTAATATCTTTCATGGTCCATACGTTAAGATTATTTTCCTTGATTAATTCAAGTTCACCTAAATCTAAGTCTCTGCAACCTAATAAAAATACATTTTCAGGTTTAACCTTTTTACTAGAGGAATAAAGGTTGGTTAAAACTTCATGACCAATTCCCATAGAACTAGCTAAAGGCATTCCGTGAATGTTTCCAGATGGGGAAGTCTCGTGTGTGTTTATATCACCATGAGCATCCACCCAAACTACTGCAAGATCTTCTGCAAAAAATTTACTTGAGCCAGCAACACTTCCAATTGCTAATGAATGATCTCCGCCAATAACTAAAGGAAGATATGAATTTTTTAAGGACTCATAAACTTTATCAGCTAGTCCAACATTTGATCTCACAACTTCATCTAAATACTTCATTTTTGCGTTAGCTGCGTATTTATCATTTGAAGAAACATTTTTTACATGAACTTCGCCCATATCACAGACTTGGTGGCTTTTATTAAAAATATCTAGAAGGTTGTTCTCTCTTAAAATTTTTGGCCCATTTTCAACTCCAGGATTATCACATCCATAGAATATAGGCATATCAATAATACTAATATTCATAAAACAAACCTCCGATTTGGAATAAATTTTTTAGGGCAATAAATATATATTAATAGCTTAATGTAAATAAGTAAATAAAAAAATATAAAAAATTTATTACAATTTTATATTTTTAAATTTTATATAGAAAATTTAACTAAATACATATTATATTTATACTATTTTGTCTTAAAATGTGAAAAAAAATCAAAATAGAAAGAAAAATATAGATTCTATTTTGATTTATATAATTTATTTATTCCCTTAATAATTTATGTTATTCTATATAGTAATAAATTAAAAAGGAATTTCCATATAATAAAGAAATTTAAATAAAAAGTTAATAAAAAACTGCCGTATAAACGTGATAGAGTTGAGTTTATACGGCAGTTTTAAGACTTAAATTATATGCATAATTTAAGTAAAGTAAATATTTTAATAATTAGGAAATCATTTCGCTTAATTTTTGTAATGCTTCATCCTTTGTATCAAATGAGAATTTATTTTCTTTTATATAATTTTGATCTATTTCTGGTAAATTAGCTAGTGGTTTTGAATTTGAGTAAACCTTTTTTTCAGATTCTATTATATTTCCATTCGAATCTGTTTTAAATAAGCTTATATATCCATTTTCTTCACCTAAATAATATTTATTTGATTCAAATTTATTAATATCTGTAGATGAATCACGGGTGTAAATTAATTTATTATTATCCCATTCATAAAGAGCGTATCCATCATCAGAAAGTTTCTCTGATAAAGCCTCTTTAGTAAGATTATCATCTAAATTTAATTTTTTCTTTAAGTTTAGTAAGTTTTCTGACATATCTATATTATCATTTGTTTTTAAAGTAATATAAATATTATCATCTAAATATTTATCATTTTCACTATAGACAGTTTTATTTTCGGCTTCTTCATTATTAATTAATCTATTAGGATTAGTAAAATAATCCGTTATAAAATAGCTTAGGCAAAAACAGATAGCTAATAAAGAAATAAATGAAACTAATATAGCAGCTTTTTGCTTTTTATTTAAATTTCCACTTGTGGATTTTGAATTTAAATTATTATTTGAATTATCCATATTTATCACTCCTTGTTACTATTATTACCAAATAAGTGTAAAATTAAACTATATTAATGAAATATTTCATTTTTTATAAAGTATTTTTATTTATATAGAGTAAATAATTCATATAAAGTAAATAATTAAAGTAAATAATTGAAAAACATATAAAACATATAAAACATATAAAACATATAATTGTTATATATTTGTAACAATTATGACAAATAAATTTAGTATAATTTAATGGATATTGTTGTAAGAATATAAATCTTAGTTATATAATAGTAAGGTAAAGTAAAGGGAGGAATTTGGATGAGCGAGAATGAGTTAACGAAGAAGAGAAAAAAATCTAAGAATAAAAAGAAAACAAGAAATAAAATTATATTAATATCAGTATTAAGTGTATTAGCAATAATAATAGCAACAGCATTATGGTGGTATAATAGTTTGAGAAATAGAATTTATGTGGAATATAAGCCTGAAGTTAAAAAGGAAGCAAGCTATAATGAAGTAGATGGAATTACAAATGTCTTATTAATAGGAACTGATGGAAGAACATTAGATGAACCAGCAAGGTCTGATTCTATTATTATAGCCACTTTAGATAATAATAATAAAAATGTTAAGTTAACAACAATAATGAGAGATACATTAGTTGATATACCTGAATATGGTGAAAATAAAATAAATGCAGCTTTTGCTTTTGGAAGCTCTGAACAAGATGATAACGGAAAACTTCGTGGTTCAGAAGGTGGAGCAGCCTTACTAATGGAAACTATAGAACAAAACTTTAATTTACATTTAGATAAATATGTTATAGTTAATTTTTGGGGATTTGAAGCTATAATAGATGAAATCGGTGGAATAGAAGTTGATATTAAAGATTATGAAATAGAGGAAGTAAATAAATATATAGGTGAATCAACAGGTGTAAATTCTCCTCCAATTACTGAAACAGGACTTCAAAAGGTAAACGGACAACAAGCTTTATCATATGCAAGGATTAGATATGTTGGTAATGGGAATTTTGAGAGAGGCGAGAGACAATCAGCAGTATTATATCAAGTAGCTTCAAAACTCAAAGAAGTTAATCCTATTAAGTATGTAGGAGTAGCTAATACATTATCACAACATGTAAAAACCAATATAGATATACCAGAAGCTTTAAATTTAGCTTATACAATTTACAAATTGCCTAATTTAAATTTTGAGAGATTACAAATACCACAAGCTGAACTTATAGCAAGAGATAATTTATATAAGGATAGAGGATGGTGTTTATTAATAGATCTTGAGCAAAACTCAAAGATACTTTATGACTTTATATTTAAGAATAAATCACCTAATCCAGAAGAATTTGATTTATTATCAGTAGAAAATGCAGCTGCAAGATATAATGCAGAGGAAGCAAGATATAATTCATTATATAACATAAAGCCAGAAGATTATAATGATAAAAATGAAGAAAAGGTAATAGATCCAGTACCAGATAAAGATGTTGTTAAACCACCAACAGGAGGAACAACGAATCCACCGACAGATGGAGGAACAACGAATCCACCAACAGGAGGAGGGACAACGAATCCACCAGCAGGAGGAGGAACAACGAATCCACCGGCAGGAGGAGGAACAACGAATCCACCAACAGATGGAGGAACAACGAACCCACCAACAGGAGGAACAACGAATCCACCAACAAATGGTGAAAATAATGTGAATAATTCTGATAAACCTCAAAATTAATAAAGTTTTAAAGAGCTTTACTTCTAAGTAAAGCTTCTTTTTATTAAAAAAATGTAAATATAAACTTTGCTTTAATAAATATGATATAATCATAAAAAGAACAAGGAGGAGTAGAGTGATGGGAGTAGATTACTTATTAAATAAGATATTGGCAGTGCCAGCAATATTAATAGCTTTTGTAGCACAAGGATATGCCAAAGCTAAAGTAGCAGATAAATTAGGCGATAAAACACCAAGATTTCAAGGTAGATTAACATTAAATCCAGCAGCTCATATAGATTTAATGGGCTTTATAATGATATTATTAGTTGGCTTTGGATGGACTAAGCCTTTAGATACTAATCCAAGGGCATACAAAAGGGGACAGAAGGATGCAATAAAGGTAACTATGGCAGCACCTCTTGCAAATTTGTTAGTAGGATTTATTGCTATGTTTATATATGGATTATGGGCAATTACAGCATATAAAATAGTTCCTTCATCATCATACAATATTGTGGGCATGGCTTTACAATATATATCAATAATAAATATAAATTTATTTGTATTTAATTTAATACCACTTCCTGGTCTTGCAGGATTTGAATTATTTAAGGAGCTAAGTCCTAAAAACTTTTATAAAGTTGCAGATATTCTTTATCAATATCAAATGTTTATTCTTATAGGGGTGGTCTTATTAGGAAGATATATATTAGCAATACCTTCAGGTTTAATAATTGAATTATTTAGTAAAATAGCTTTTGGAATTTTAGGATTAATATTTTAAAAAAGTTTATAAAAAGACATTGATGTATTTATTGCAAGATTAATATTTATACTGATAAGGTATAATTACTAATTATGAATTATTATATATACCTTTTATGTTGACAATAAAAGTTTTGTTTATGTATAATGTTTATATTAAAATAAAATAAGTATTAATATCAATGAAGAGAAGAGTACTATATTTAATTCTTTAAGCGAGTAAGGGGTTGGTGTAAGCCTTATAAGATAGAGTATTAGGAAGAGAGTCTTGGAGATAGCTACTGAAATTTTATTAGTAGGATAGTTCGTATTGCTGCGTTAAAGCATTGAGTGGCATTTTATGCAATCAGAGTGGTACCGCGGAAGTTTTCCGTCTCTTATTTAGTTAAGAGACGGATTTTTTATTTTTTAATTAATAGTGAAACTTAAGGAGGATATAATAATGGATTACAAGAAAAAAGTTGCGCAAGCAATAAGTAAGCATGTTGATATGGATATTGAAAGTATAGAGAAATTAATTGAAATTCCACCAAAGAGCGATATGGGAGATTATGCATTTCCATGTTTTCAACTAGCAAAAGCTTTCAGAAAAGCTCCTAATATGATATCAGAGGAATTAGCAAGTAAAATAAGTAATGAAGGATTTGAAAAGATAACTAATATTGGACCATATGTTAATTTTTTTGCAGATAAAAGCATATTTACTAAAAATACAATAGAAAAAGTATTAACAGAGGGAGATGAATATGGTTCATCTAATATTGGAGAAGGAAAAACTATTTGTGTTGAATATTCATCACCTAATATAGCAAAACCATTTCATGTTGGGCATTTATTTACAACAGCTATAGGAAATTCTCTATATAAGATCTTTAAAAAAGAAGGTTACAATGTTCAGGGAATAAATCACTTAGGAGATTGGGGAACTCAATTTGGAAAACTTATATCTGCATATAAAAGATGGGGAAATGAAGAAGCTTTAGAAAAGAATGCTATAGATGAACTTTTAAGAATATATGTTAAATTCCATGATGAAGCAGAAAAAGAGCCTTCACTTGAAGATGAAGGAAGAGCTTATTTTAAAGCATTAGAAGATGGTGATAAAGAAGTAGAAGCCTTATGGAAGAGATTTAGAGATTTAAGTTTAAAAGAGTTTGAAAGAATATATGAAATTTTTGATGTTAAATTTGATTCATATGCAGGTGAGGCATTCTATAATGATAAAATGGATGTTGTAGTAAATGAGTTAAAGAAAAAGAATTTGTTAGTAGAAAGTAATGGAGCGCAAGTAGTTATGCTAGATGAGTATAATATGCCTCCGTGTATAGTGTTAAAGGGTGATGGAGCATCAATATATGCAACTAGGGATTTAGCAGCAGCCATGTATAGAAAGAAAACATATGATTTCTATAAGAGCATATATGTAGTTGGGACACCACAAGCTTTACACTTTAAACAAGTATTTAAGGTTTTAGAGCTTGCAGGACATGAGTGGGCAAAAGACTGTGTCCATGTAGGATTTGGTCTTGTAAAGTTTGCAGATAGAAAACTTTCAACTAGAAAGGGCGAGGTCATTCTATTAGATGATTTAATTAGAGAATCTATAGATAAAACTTTAGAAGTAATAAATGAAAAAAATCCAGATTTAGATAATAAAGAGGAAGTAGCTAAGAAGATAGGTGTTGGTGCTGTAGTATTTACTTATCTAAAGAATTCAAGAGAAAAAGATATAGTATTTGATTGGAAAGAAATGCTTTCATTTGATGGGGAAACAGGTCCTTATGTTCAATATTCATATGCAAGAGCAAATAGTATATTAACAAGAGCTGGAGAACTTAAAGGAAATGCAGATTATTCTAAACTTACATCAAAGGAAGAGTTTGAATTAGTAAAAGCTTTAGAAGGATTTGCAAAGCAAATACATTTAGCAACTGAAAAACTAGAACCATCAATTGTTACAAGATATGCAATTGAAGTTGCAAAAGCATTTAATAAATTCTATAATGCACATTCTGTATTAAATTTAGAAGATGAAGAATTAAAAGAAGCAAGATTAGGCTTAGTAAAAGCAACATGTCAAGTTATTAAAAATTCTTTAGCCTTATTAGGAATTGAAGTTGTAGATAAGATGTAATTTAAAATGGCTTAATAAAATTTAATTTAATTTTATTAAGCCATTTTATTTTTAGTTTTTCTTTGCCAATTTAATTCCCTTTGAATTATCTTCATACATTGGACAATGGTCAGAACAGGTACCACAGTTACAACCACCACCTTTAGAAGATTTCTTTATAGATTTATATATTGTAGTTCCAGCAAAGGCTACAATAATTAAGGTAATTAATATTTCCATGAAAACACCTTCTTTTTATAAATAATATTTATGATAGATATTATAAAGGATACTTTGGTTATACAGATAAAAAGATATTTTTAGCATCTTTTTTCCTAATAGCTAAATCAAATCCTCTAAGATTAACTATTATAGGATCACCAAGAGGTGCAACTCCTTTAAATTGAATTTCCGTACCTTCAATACAACCAAGGGCTAATAATCTTTTGGCAAGCTTATCATCACCATCAATATATTTTATTATAGCTTTTTGTCCTAATTTTAAATCACATAAACTCATACTGTCACCTCGTATTGAAAATCATTATCATACAAATATAATAACAAAATGTGAAAAAGTAGTCAATGCTTTTAAGAATTTATTAATTATAATCATAAATTAAAAATATTCTTTTACAGATTATAATTATAAGTATAGAGAACATATAATAAATTACATAATATTATATAAGTAGGAATATTTAAATTTATATAAGTTGCAATAAGTAACTCATAGTTAATAAAGTACTTTAAAAAATTAAAATATTTTATTAAGTTAGTATTTCAGTGACTTATATAAAAATTTAAAAGATATATGAGTTCAATTTTGTTATTCTATGTAAGCAATGCTATTAACTTAAAAACTTATAATTATGTAGATTATTAATTGAAACACATATATTTGTTTTTATATTGCTATAAAAGGTGATATAATATTATAAGATAAAACAGGGAATTTAAAGGTGATAATGATAAGGAAGAAAGAGTGGTAATGTGATTATTAGAGAAAATATAATAGAGGTTGATTCTTTAGCAAGAGATTTTATGCTAAAAACAGATTCAATAAATAGATCTCCGGAGGAATTAATATTTTTTGATTTAGAGCATTATGTGTATAAAAAACCAAAATGTATAGGTGTCTTTGGAGCGTGTATTTATGAAAATAATAAATTGTATGTAACTCAGTATATGATTGAAAATAAAGGCGAAGTAATACAAATACTAGATTTAGCCAAAAGATACTTTGTTAATATGAAAAGAAAAGGGAAAAAGGCAATTGTTACTTTCTCTGGAAATAACGACTATACTGTAATAAATTATTTGTTTAAGAAGTATAGAATAGCATTTAATTTTTCAAGGGAATTTGAAGATATAGATATACAAAGAGAATATGAAAAGGAAATGGGGCACTCAATAGGGCTAAAAAATTTAGAGAAAGACTTCAATATTCATAGAGAAGGAGATCTTATAAGTGGTTCCAATTTAGCAAAGACCTTTAATAAAGTGCTAAAAGATAGAGAATATATTTTAAGAATGCCTAGAGAAAAAATAGAAACAATACTCCTATATAATGAGCAAGATGTAACTAATTTATATAATATATATATGCTTTGGAAGGCATATGTAAAGAAGGAGGAAGAAGAACAAGTAGAATCAATACAAGAAACAGAAGAAATAGATGTATCAAAGGTTAATGATACTGAAGAAGATACAATTAAACAAGAAGAAGAAACTTTAATTAAAGAAGAGCATACAATAGAAGAAGTAAAATAATTAAATATTAATTTAAGAATAAATTCTTAAATGATAGATGCTCCTAATTATTTAGGAGCATCTATCATTTCAAAGAATAACCATCTGATTTTATTAAAATATTTCCATTTAAATCAGTTCGATAAATAGTTAAATCTTTTAATCTAGATAGAACTTCTTGAGAAGGATGACCATAACTATTATCTTTTCCAGCAGATATTACTGCGATGTAGGGATCAACAGCATCTAAAAATCTTTTTGAAGTTGAAGATGAAGATCCATGATGTCCAATCTTTAGTACGTCGCTTTTTAAATCATATCCTTTGCTTAAAACTTCTTTTTCAGAAAGTTCTTCTGAATCACCAGTAAATAGAAAAGAATTATTTCCGTAGGAAATCCTTATAATAGAAGAAAAATTATTTAGATTTTCATATTCATTAGATATAGGAGAAAAAACATCAACTTTAGTATTTTCACCAAGATCTATTGACTTAATATTTGGCTTTAGTACTTTAATTTTTAAATCTTTTATCACAAGAGATTCTACCATGGTTTCGAATGCTTTTGTATTACTGTTTACTTTAGGGGCATAGAAATTTAAAACTTCAAAGTTATCAATTATATAGCTCATGTTTCCTATATGATCTTCATGAGGGTGAGTTGCTATTATATAATCAAACTTAGAAATCTTTAAAGAATTAAGATATTTTACTAATTTATCTTTAGAAGCACTTGGACCAGAGTCTATAAGTAAATTTTTCGAATTAACTTGAATTAATATAGAATCTCCTTGACCTACATCAATGAAATGAACATTCATTCCTTTAATATTGTCAGATACAATATTTTTATTAGTTTCAATACTACATTGAAATAATATTAGTATTAAAAGAAAATTTAAAGTTATATAAATAATTTTCTTTTTCAATTGTTATCTCCTTAAAAATAGTAATATATTTTATAGCTGATACATATATTATAGACTTAACAAATTAAAAATATAATTGAAGAAAAAATTATATGCATTTATAATATAGAAGAAAAGTAAGATTTGGTGGTGAAAGAATAGTGAGTTATTTTAAAATAATTAGTTACGGTATATATATGATATTTATGCAACTTAAAGCTGTTAAACGATGGTATTTAGAAAAAACAAAAGGAGAAAAAGCTGCTACAGATTATAGTGGAAAAGTAGGGGAAGATTGGGCAAGATATACGATTCATAATGCATTAGGAATGAATGTTACAATAAGGGGAAAAGAAAATATTCCGAATGTACCATGTTGCTATATAGGTAATCATACAAGTATATTAGATATTCCTATATTAATAGATTCAGTTGGAAAGTGTATGGGGTTTGTAGCTAAAAAGGAAATGGTTAAAGCACCTGTATTAGGATATTGGATGAGTAAATATAATTGTGTTCCTTTAGATAGAGAAAATGCAAGGGAAGCTATTAAAGTAATAAAAAAAGGTTCAGAGAATATAAAAAAAGGATACAGTATGGCTATATTTCCTGAAGGAACAAGAAGTAAAAATGGTGAATTAATGGAGTTTAAAAAAGGAAGCTTAAAGCTAGCAACAATGGCAAAAGCTCCAATTGTACCTGTTACTATAGATGGAGCTTATAGAGCTTTTGAAATAGACCGTAAATTTAAGGCTATAGATATAACAATTACATTTTCAGAACCAATATATACAGAAAACTTATCAAGAGAAGAAGAGAAATCTTTAATGGAAAAAGTAAGATCAGAAATTGCAAAAAATTTAGAGAAATAAATATAGAACAAAAATAGTAAAAAGCTATATTA
>NZ_LBMX01000037.1:0-52641 GCF_001010885.1 Clostridium sp. C8
TAATATAGCTTTTTACTATTTACAATTTATTCCTTAACTGGTGGAAGATTATAAATTACAATAAGGCATATCATATATATAATATGAAAAATAAGATTCGAACAAGATAGAATATTTACTCAATATTTACAAATATAGTTCGCAAATTTATCAATTATCAAAAAAAACCTAAATGTATTAGTTTGGTTACGTTTTCTTTCAGAAAAAATATTTAAAAATCATAATAATTTTGAAAAATGAAAAAATAAACTTTAAAAACTTGCATAATATATGTTATAATAGAAAAAAATAAGGTCAAAATGAAATTTTTATCATACACATAATTCACAAGGGGGTTAATTTATGCGTAAAGAGTTTTCAATAAGCAATGATAAGGTATTAATTAATTTTACAGCTAAATACTGTAGTACATTTGAGGAACTAGTAGAAAGTTATGGATTTAAGAGAGTAATAGAAAATTATTTGAAGAAATCTAAGAAAAAGGTAACATTAAGCTGGAGATATTTAAGGCAAGGATTAAAAACAGATGATATAGCTCAAATATCTAAAGATTTATCTAAAATATTTAAATATTGTACAGTTATGAGTGTTCAAGAAATAGTAGAAGCCAATGAGATGTATGATGATTTATTTTCAGATAAAGATAAATTTATAGCATTTATAGAAGACTTGTATTTATTCTGGAGGGGGCTAGAAAGATATACAATAATTCATAATAATAGACGTCAGGATGGATTATCAGCAGTAAGTTTTACTCAAGCAAATTCATCATTATCTAATTTAATTTTGAAATTATATAGAAAAATAGAAAAGAATGTTTTGGGATATAAGCCAAATGTATTTAGACAAATACCAGTTGGGGGAAATGCCTCAATAATAATTAATAGAGTTTTATGGCCATTACCAAAAGGATATGAATCATTAGAAGATATAGAATTTATTGACAGTATATTATTAGAAACACCATTTATAACATACCCTAAAAAGAATACTAGAAGTGGAATGTTTACAGAAGTAAGTACTAACCCATTACAATATGCTTCATTAAATAAAGATCATTGGTTTTGCTATCCAGCAAAAGTAGGAGAACTTATAGCGTTCATATATTTCCATAGAGATTTCATGCAACATGGAATAACTTTATGTAATTTATTTGAAATGGCAAGGTGCGAAGAATATAGAGGTAAAAAGCCAGATTTAGTTTATGTATTTGGTGCAACAGATAATGAAACGGATAAGAAAACAGTATTCTATGATGATAAAGAAAATGATATCATGTTAGGATATGTAAATCATTCTGTTGACATTGATTATTTTGGATATATGAAGAAAATGACTCTTACATTACACAATTTAGTAATGATTAAAAGAGGATATTTACCAATACATGGTGCTATGGTTAATATAGAGCTTAAGGATGGTAAAGCAGCAAATGTTGTTATCATGGGAGATAGTGGAGCAGGAAAATCAGAAAGTTTAGAAGCCTTTAGAACATTAAGTGAAGATCATATAAGTAATATGACAGTGATATTTGATGATATGGGAACATTTAAAGAAATAGATGGAAAGATAATTGGATATGGAACAGAAATAGGAGCATTTGTTAGATTAGATGATTTAGACCAAGGATATGCCTTTAAAGAAATCGATAGAAGTATTTTTATGAATCCTGATAAAATAAATGCTAGATTAGTAATGCCAGTTGCTCCATATAAAGAAATAGTAAAAGGATATGAAGTAGATTTATTCTTATATGCTAATAATTATACATCGGTGGAAGTGGGCGAAAATGCTATAGAATATTTTGAAAATACTAAAGATGCTATAGAAATATTTAAATCAGGCGCTAGAATGGCCAAAGGAACAACTTCAGAAAAAGGATTAGTAGAAAGTTATTTTGCAAATCCATTTGGACCTGCGCAAAAACAAAAAGAAACAGATATATTAATAGAAAGATATTTTAAGGCTATGTTCAATGGATCTGTTAAAGTTGGGCAAATAAAAACTTGTTTAGCTATAGATGGTCAAGAAAAAGAAGGCCCAAGAAAAGCGGCAATAGAATTATTTGATATTATTAAAGAAATGAAATAAATAATTAAGAAAACCTACTTCAAAAGTAGGTTTTTTAGTTATACAATATAAATTACTATTAGGTAGTAAAACTTAAATTATTTATAGGGGTATAACATTATGAAAAAAACTTACATAATTTTCTTAGTATCAATTATTTTTATAATAAGTTTAAATCTGATTGGGTTTAATTTATTAAAGAGTCATAATTTAAAGAAGAAGTATTATAATACAAAAGGAGCAAGGGTTGTAGAAGAATTAAAGTCCAAAAATGTAAATGAAGAAGAAAAAAATAGTTTTAAAAGAATCCCATATAACTTATCATTTTATTTAAAAAATAATAAAATGAATTTTAATAAAAACATATTATACAAGAACAATAGATTTTATATTCCGTTATCAGAATTTTTAAGTTATTTTGGGAATAAAGAAGAAGTAGATAAGGACGATATAATAATAAAAAATCTTGCGAATATTGATCTAAATAAAAAAACTTATGAAGAAGATAATAAAATTACCGATTTAAGAGGTGATATATTAAAAGAGGATAATGAATATTACATATCATTTTTTGATTTGTGTGAAATCTTAAAATTAAACACCTATTGGGATTATGAAAAAAATAGTATATACATATCTAAAAAAACATTAACAGAAGTAGACAAAGAGAAACAAATAAAAAGAAATAAAAAGAAAAAAGCATTTATAAGATTTGAAGATTTTACTGCAGGAGATGTATATATTACTAAAGGTGCTCTAGAAAAAGTAAGAAAAGTTGCTGATTATATGAATGAAAACAAAGAAAGCTTTAGTGTAGCATGGGTACCTAGATATATAAATAATACCTATAATATAGATAATGATGTATCAAAAAAAGATTCTATTCAAAATTCAAATTTCATTTTTACTTTAGATTATCTTTTAAATAGAGGTGGAAATGTAGGGTTACATGGATATACTCATCAATATAAAGATACTAATAGTATTTCAG
Organism: Clostridium sp. C8; assembly: GCF_001010885.1. Classification (NCBI taxonomy): domain Bacteria; kingdom Bacillati; phylum Bacillota; class Clostridia; order Eubacteriales; family Clostridiaceae; genus Clostridium; species Clostridium sp. C8. Next base: position 3,062 of record NZ_LBMX01000037.1, read on the forward strand.
GTTTTGAGTTTGGCGATGATGGATATAAGGATGAAAAGGAAATTAGGACAAGGGTAGAAAATGCACTGAAAATTGCAAATAAAGTAAATATACCAATTAGCTTTTGGGAAACACCACACTATAGGACAACCCATAAGCAACAAGAGATTTTTGAAGAATATTTTAAGATAATTTATGAACCTTCCATAGGAATATATAATAAAAATATAATTACAAGTAAAATAAATAAAGTTACAAAATATATACCAACTCCAATGGGATATGTAGATGATGATGATGGGAAAGCAATTCTTAGTAGAATAAGAAATAAAAGAAATAATGAAGAGTTAAGCTTATTTTATCATCTAAGTGTTGAAATAAAGGATGTAGATATTTCAATAGATAAAAACGGAGAAATAAATTATAAGTATAATGAGAACTCTATATTAAAACAAATAGTTAATTGCGTAGAATCTTTAGGCTATGAATTTGGCAATATAAAAGATTTATAAAAATTAAGAAAGTGTGGATAACCACACTTTCTTAATTTAAATTTAAAACACTATATTATTTTAGTCATTAGAACCAAGAAATTTATCTTTAGCAAAGAAGGATAGTGAATAGATTCCAGCTATACCAACTAAAGCATAAATTATTCTGCTAAATGCAGTCATAGTTCCAAATAACGTATCAACTAAGTTAAATTGAAAAAATCCAATTAATCCCCAGTTAATAGCTCCAATTATAACTAATATAAGTGCTATCGAATCTAAAACTTTCATTAAAAACACTCCTTTTATAATAGGTTTACAATTAATAGTATAACCACAGGAAAGTTTTTTATGTATTTTAAATAGTGATATTTCTATCGATTGGTTGATCTAAAGATATTATAGTATCAGTTCTTTGAATACCAGTAATAGTATTAATTTTATTAAGCAATATATCTTGAAGATCAGTAATATTCTTACAAACTACTTTAGCAAAAATAGAATAGTTACCTGTTGTTAAATGTAATTCGACAACTTCCTTAATTCTTGATAACTCTTCAAAAACTGAATCAAATGAAGATGTTTTATCTACATATATACCAACAAAACAACATACGTCATAACCTAATTTAGGTAAATTTAAAAGAATTCTTGTTCCCTTTATTATACCAAGCTCTTCCATTTTTTTCATTCTCACATGTATAGTTCCACCACTTACATGACAAATTCTTGCTATTTCTAAGTAAGGAGTTCTACAATCTTTTATTAATAAATCTAGAATTTGTAGATCTAATTCATCTAATTGATATGTTAAATTTAAACTCATAGAATCACCTCTTATTAACATTTTTTAATTTCTTACTATATTCTATCAAATAATTTATTAAAATAGAAGGGAATTATAATAAATTTAATAAATAAAATAGGAAAAATTAATATATTAGTAATAAATGCTATTTATTCAGTTCACAGTGCACAATTCATAGTCCACAGTTTTGGGATAACGGAACAGGTATCAGGGAACAAGTAACAGGGAACAGGTTATGATATAAATTGCGAAGCAATTTTTTAGTGAAAAGTTAAGAATGAAAAAGTCAAAAGTTGAGGATGTTTTGCTAAGCAAAACTTTAAATATATAGGTGCAAGGCATTGAATACTTAGTAAAGTTGAGTGTAACGATAACTGAACTTAGTATGAAAGCCCATCTACTGAAGCTTGCCTGAAGTAGATGAACATATCTTTTCCAAAATCCTATAAGGATTTTTTCCATCACTATTCACTTTTTCACTATTCCCTTTTCACTATTTTGCTTCGCAAAATATTTCAAGTATTAATTCGATATGTCTTGAAAATATGTAGTATTTCTTTTAATATAATAATAGAAGCTTTTAAAGGAGGAATAACAACGTGGACATATTAATTACTATATTATATTTTGCAGTAACTATAGGATTAATGATTTTATCATTTAATTTAGGAAAAAAATATGTATTTTCAAAAGTGAGAATAAATAAATGGATTCCATTAGCAATAGCATTAGTTTTATTTGTACCTCAAGTCGTATATAGACCAAGTAACCCGTGGCTAAATATGGGACTTACGTTATTAACAGTTTGGTTTTTCTTATGGTTCTTCGATATTCAAAATACAGGCGGACCAAAGATGAAGGAAAAGAAAATTGAAATAAGGCCAAAAGCAAAACCTAATAGAGCTAAACATATACAAAATCAAAAAAAGGAAGATTAGCATATAAGTAGGACATATATTATAAAGTATTATAGTATATGTCCTACTTATTTTATATTAAATATATTTTATAAAGGGTAATACATTGAAAATAAACTTATATTTTTAAGTTAGTGTCATTTATAAAAATAGGAGAACTAAATGCGATATTATCATTTTCTTCAAATACCTTTATTATATACCAGCTTTCATCTTCTTCCCTTTTATGCTCATATAGATATTTGATACTACTTAAATTTATATTTTCTATAGTCCTTATAATTTTGCCCTTGTTAGTTATGATTTGTATTTCTTTTATTTTATATTTAATATCCTCTGTAAATATCATAAATTTAAGTTTATCAGAAGTAATAAAAATTTCTTTTCCCATGAAATTATCATTTATAGTAAAGTATAATTTTAGATAGCGTGATTCAGTAGAATAAGTCCGTCTTTCTCTAAAAGCAGATATAATATCTTCAGTAGATAAACTATTACAAATGCAAACAGTTAAATTTTCGGAGTCTCCAAAATTCATTTTATGATTATCTTGGCCATTAATAGCACCTAGTTTCCAACCATCATCTAGCAAGCTAAAGTAGTATTTATCATGTCGTGTATATTTGTGAGAAGGATTGCCATTTCCAACTTCTATAGATGTTATTAATTTATTCAATACAGGATTGTAGGGTAAAGCTTTTATATTTTTATGGGGATGATTTATAGAAATAAATGCATCAGGATTATTCAACATCCATAAAGCTAAAATTTTCAAATCTTTAACAGCGCCTGTAAAGAAACTTGAAGAATTCATTATATTTAAATCTCCATAGAGATAAGTTTTACATTCAAATCCAACTAAAGGTAAGAAATCATCATATTTTTTTCTTACTTTAGCTGCATAAACCTTAGTACCTTGAAATTTAGAATATTTATCGTCTTTAATTGATATTTCACTAGATAAAAAAGAATTATGATCTGTTATAAACATAAAATTTAATCCAGATTTATAACCATACTCATAAGCTTCTATGGGAGAACCTTTGCCAGTTGAAAATTCAGTATGACAGTGAGGAATACCATAATAAAACTTCATATTATTTTCATCAAAATCTTTTATTTGTTTATGTTTTTTTCTTCCCAAAATAAGCTCCTTATAAATTATTACTTATTCTATATATAGTATTGAATATCTATAAATAATGACAATAATATTCACTAATGATAAAATAACTTTAAGAGAAATTAATTGGAGGATTATAAATGATAAAAGAATTTAATAATAAAAAGCCCATGATAGATAAATCTTGCTATATATCAGAAAGTGTTGATATAATAGGAGAAGTTGTTATTGAAAAGAATGTTAATATTTGGTTTGGAACTAGAATAAGAGGCGATATGAATAAAATTTATATTGGTGAAAATAGTAATATTCAAGAAAATTCAGTTGTTCATGTAGACTCTCATTGTGAAACTAATATAGGAAAAAATGTAACTATAGGACATGGAGCAATAATTCATGGTTGCATAATTTCTGAAAATGTTTTAGTTGGTATGGGATCAATAATATTAAACGGAGCTAAAATTGGCAAAAATACTATAATAGGAGCAGGATCTTTAGTGCCTCAAGGCAAAGAATATGAAGAAGGAGTTCTTATTCTGGGAAGTCCTGCTAAAGTTATAAGAAAACTGACAGAGGATGAAATTAAGGGGATAGAAAGATCTGCCAATAATTATGTTGAGTTAAGTAAAAAATACTTATAAATCAGGAGGAAAAATGATTAATATAGGAAAATATAATACTTTAGAAGTTAAAAGAGAAAAAGAATTTGGGTTTTATTTAGGTGATGAAGGCAAAGTTGATGTACTATTACCTAAATCAGTAGCAGAAGGGAAAAGTATACAAGTCGGAGAAAAGGTAGAGGTCTTTGTGTATAGAGATTCTAAGGATAGACCAATAGCAACATTTAAAAAGCCTTTGGTTACTGTTGGTGAAGTTGCATATTTGAAAGTGGTATTTCAAACAGAATTTGGTGCATTTATTGACTTTGGCTTAGATAGAGACATTTTTGTTCCAATTAAAGAGCAAAGGTTTAAATTACATACTGGAAGCAAATATTTGTTTTATGTGTATTTAGATAAGACTGGAAGAATAGCAGCAACTACAGATGTTGAGAACTATATATTAAATGCAAAAGATGAAGAAAAAGAATTTAAAGTTGGAGAAGAGGTTATAGCTCAAATTTATTCAAAAGGCCAAAGTGGAACTATCCATGTAGCAATAGATTCAAAATATAAAGGCATGATATTACCAAATGAGTATTACATAGATTTTTATCCAGGAACTGAAATGAAATTAAGAGTAAAAAGAATATATGAAGATGGGATAATAGGATTAACACCAAGAAAAACAAGGTTAAATGAAAGAGATCAAATTCAAGAAGATATATTAAAATATTTAAAAAAGAATGGCGGATTCATGCCATTTAATGATAAATCAAATCCAGATGATATTAAAGCTACTTTTAATACAAGTAAAAATTATTTCAAAATGGCTTTAGGTGGATTAATGAAGGATGGGAAAATAGTTCAAGAGAAAGAAGGAACTAGATTAAAATAAAATATTATTATAAAGAGACAGATTAATGCTGTCTCTTTTTGTATATATTTATTTATTAAGAGAAAAATATATACAAAATATAAATGAAATTTATAATAGAACTTCAATATTAATAGTAAATTTCATTAATTTAAATATTTGAATATATTTAAACAGGAGATTTATATGAAAAATATATTAAATAAAATAAATTACTCCATGTTGTCAGTAATATTATTTTTATTAATTAGTATAATAACATTATTTATTCCTCCAATAATAGGTATGGCTGACAATGGAGACTACTATAGAATTATTAGTCAAAATGATTTATATCATTTACCTAAAGAAAATGAAGATATATTTTTTGGATATTTTAATAAAAGCTATGGAATATATAAATATAATAATGAGTTAGAAACAACTCTTATTTCCACTCAATCTACATTTATAAAACTAGCTATATTTATAGATAAGTTAATAACTAAAGATGATGTTTTTGATATAAGGTTTTTATCAATAATATATATAATTATACAAGCAGTAGCACTTTATTTTATTAGTAGAGTATTGCTAGAAGATATAAATAATAAAAAATATAAAGTTATATTAGTATTTTTAATTACAATCATATTTTCAGATACCGCATACATTGCTTATTATAATTCATTTTATGGTGAATCAGTAAACATATGCTGCTTTTTATATAGTATAGGAATATTTTTGTATATGTGTAAGTTTAATAAGTTTAATATAAATAATTTAATTTTATTTGGAATATCTACATATTTGCTTTTAGGATCAAAACAGCAATTATCACCAATAGGAATACTAGCATCAATACTTTTAGTAAGAGTGATATTTCTAAAAAGGGATATTAAGGTAAGAATAGTATCTATAATTTTAATAATATTTTTAATAACAAATTCAGTATATTTCTATAAATCCATTAAGGGAGATTTTGATTATATAAATAGATATCATGCTATAACAAGAGGTGTTTTATTATATGAAGAAAGAGCAGATGAAATATTAAATAACTTTGACATATATAATCAATACTCACTTCTACAAAATGAAATATTTTTTGAAAAAATACCAATGATAAATCCAGATGACGAAAGATTAAAAGAAGACTTTTATAGTAAATATTCTGTCTTTGGTATTCTTTTATATTATATTAAAAACCCCAAGGCTTTAATAAAAATGTGTGATTTAGCTTTTAAAAACTCATATTCAATAAGACCAAAAGTAATGGGGAACTATGAAAAATCTGAAGGTAAGGCTTATGGGAAAAGATCTAACTTTTTTGTATTATGGAGCTCTTTTAAAGAAAGTATTATGCCAAAGGGTTTTATTATATCAGTAATATATATTTTTATATATTTAATTTTTTCTTATAAGAAATATATAAAAGCATTTAAGTTAGGCAATTTAGAAGGGTTACTATTTGAAGAAGGATTATTATATGCACTAATAATAGGTTTATCTCAAATATTCATTTCAATAATAGGGGCAGGAGATGCAGACTTATCAAAACATGTATTTATGTACAATTTAAGTTTTGATTTAATGATAGTATGTTTGTTAAGTAATATCATTAGTAAAAAAGATTCTAAAGGGAGGATAAAATAATGAAAGATGAAAATCAAAGAAAAGCAGTGGATTTTTATATTAATCTATTAATAGCATATTTTTTTATTCTTTCAATTATAATTACATTTTTAAATTTTCAAGTAAACTTTGAAAACTATATTATGCTAACAATATTAATGATAATTGCATTAATTAGTTACTATTTTAATGTGACAATATCTTTAGTGATAACTTTAATAATAGATTTCATTTATGGAACCTATAACTTATATAAAAACATATCAACAGGAATATCATTAAATAATGAAGTTTATTTGTGGATAGTTTTCATGCCACTAACAGCTGTGATTGTTTCATTAGTTTCAAGGAATATACTATTACTTCAAAATAAGGTGGAAGAACTAGAAGATTTAAATGAAGAACTAGTTATGATAAATCCATTAACAGGAGATAGAAATATAAAGGCTTTTACTAACGAAATACCAATATACATCAGTATGAATAAAAGATACAACATACCAATAACAATTATGATTGTAAAGTTTAAGTATGGAGATAGATTAAAAACTATAGTTGGAAAAGATTATTTCAATAACATATTAATAAAATCATCAGGAGTATTAAGTGAATCCTTAAGAGTAGAAGATAGAAAATATATATTAAATGATAGTACTTTTGTGTATATATTAATTTCTGATAATTCAGGTTCAAAGGTAGTTGAAAATAGATTGAAAGAAAATATAAAAAATATAGAAATGAAGGACAGAAAATTTAATAAAAATATAAACTTAGAAATTCAAGTTGGATCTTATACCTATGAAGGAGATGTAAAAGATCCATTGGAACTTCTGAAAAAAGCTGAAAAGGAATTAGAGTATGACGTATAAAAGAAAATCCATACTGATTATCATATCTTTTATACTATCATTTAATATTTTCTCTATAAAAAATTATACTAGTGCAAAAGAAAAAAATATTCTTATAACATATGATTCCTATAAAGCTTATGGAGAAAAACTTAATTTGCTAAATGAAGTAATAAAATTATCATTAAATTTAGAAAGTAACTTAGAGGTTATTAATTTAGAAGAAATAGAAAATATAAATTTTAATAGCTATGATGAAATAATTTTACTTAAGAATAGACCAGAAGAATTTAAAGAAAATATTATTAATGTATTAGATAGTTATAGTGATAAAATTCTGATGATTATAAATAGTGATGAAGAAAAAGAAAATTTATTTTACAAAGAAATAAGTAAATCTATACGAATAAAGAATTTAGAAGATTATGATAAAAACAAAACTGTAAGAGAAGCGATATTAAAAATGTCAAAAAAAAACAACAAAACATTTTTTATGCTAGATGAAGCTTATCCATTTGACGATTTAAATGAGCTAGTAAAAAAAATAGACTATTTATATAATAAAGGAATACCATTTATAATATCATCTATGCCTATATTTAACAATCAAAATTCCGAGGCTATGAAAAGATATATGGAGGTTTTAAGATATGCTGAGAGTAGAGGTGGATCCATAATATTACACTACCCATATATATATCAAAAAGATAATGTAAGTGCAGATATAAAAGAAATATTAAGTAAAATGTCTATGTCACAAAAAAGTTTTCAAGATTACTTAGTTTACGCAACTGCAATAGATATATCAGAAGATTGGATTTACTTTTCTGATATAAATAAATATTTAGATACAAGTAATACTTTATTTATAACACCAATAGATGAAGATATAAAAATAAGTAAATATAATATGAAAATAAACAAAAAAGAAAATGTTATAGAAAAAGTTCCATATAATAATTTTAATAATAAAGATAATTATTTAAATAATATAGCAATAACCTTAAGAAGTGATACTGATTTTGAAGTTTTTAAAAATAATTTAGATACAATAAAAGAAAATCAAATACATTTTAATGATTTTATGAATATGAATTCTTATGTTCACATGAGAGAAGATATTATAAAGAAAGAAAATGGGAACATTTTTCTTAATAATATTAATGTGAATTCTCAAAAGTTTATATCCATAAAAGATTTTGAAAATATGTTTATAAGAGAAGTTGAAGATACTACTAATAATGAGGAAATTGACTTATCTTATGCAAATAGATGGATAATATTATTAACTACAATAGCTAGTTTTATATTCTTAATAATAGGAATTCGAAGTAGAAATTTAGATAGAAACAAATTTTTTAAATAGGAGAATAAAAATGAATATATTTGATTATATAATCCTATATTCCCTCATAGTTATTTGGTTAATAATATTTATTAACGTAATTTTAGTTATAGGAGGATATTTATATTATTTAGATATACTAAAGGAAAACTTATTGCAAGAGCTAAAAGAATATCCTTTTGTTTCAGTACTAGTACCTGCTCATAATGAAGGAAAAGTAATAGAAAAAACAGCAAAAGCTTTATTAGAATTAGAGTATCCTAAAGATAAATATGAAGTAATAATAATAAATGACAATTCAAGTGATAATTCAGCAGAAATACTAGGTAAAGTTAAAGAAGAATATAAAAATAGAAATTTTATAATTATAAATACAGATAAAACTACAGGAGGAAAAGGAAAATCTACTGCATTAAATATAGGTTATAAGCAAAGCAAAGGAGAAATATTAGCAGTATATGATGCAGATAATACTCCAGAAAAGAAAGCATTAAAATATTTAATAAAGACATTAGTAAGTGATGAAAAATTAGGAGCAGTTATAGGAAAGTTTAGATGTAGAAATAAAAATGTAAATATACTTACAAAGTTTATAAATATAGAGACATTAACATTTCAATGGATGGCACAGGCTGGCAGATGGAAATTATTTAAACTATGCACTATTCCAGGAACAAACTTTGTAATAAGAAGAAAGATATTAGATGAAATAAATGGATGGGATACAAAAGCTATAACTGAAGATACAGAGTTAAGTTTTAGAATGTATAGAATGGGATATAAAATAAAATTTATGCCTTTATCAGTAACTTGGGAGCAAGAGCCACAGACCCTTAATGTATGGTTTAAGCAAAGATCTAGGTGGGCAAAAGGAAATATTTATGTAGTTCTTAAAAACTTTAAGTACATATTTGATAAATCAGCAGGGGCAACCAGGTTTGATATTTTATATTATATTCTTATTTATGTATTCTTTTTATCTGCAACCATAATATCAGATGCTATATTTTTATTAGGAGCAATAGAAGTTGTACATATAAATATAGTTGGTTATAATACAATACTTTGGATAATGGCATATTCGGTATTTGTTTTATCTATATTAGTTGCAATATCTACTGAAAAGGGTGAGTTATCAATAAAAAATACTATAATAGTTATAATCATGTATTTTACATATTGTAAACTATGGGGAATTGTAGCTGCGTTAGGATTTTATAATTACATTAAAGATGTAATATTTAAAAGAGAAGTTAAATGGTACAAAACAGAAAGGTTTTAAAGGAGTGGAATTAATGAAGAGCTATGATTTCAATATTAAACGTTTACTAACTATAGTCATATTAAGCATTATATTATTTATATCGTCATTTGAAAATGTAGTATTAGCAGAGCAAAATAATAATATAGGCGGTAAAAGTTATATAAAAAATGAAGTTATAAATGATGACATTACCTTTAAGGGAGTTTTTACAAGTCATAGCATTTATTTCAATATAGATAAATGGTGGAGTATAGAAAATGTTGATATAGAAATAAACTTATCAGTAAACCAATTAGTAGATGTAACAAAAGATTCTTATATAACATTTAATATAAATGGAGTTCCTTTCTACTCATCTAAATTAGTTTATAACCCTAAACAAGAAGTGCAAAATATAAAGGCTAAGGTGCCAATAGATAACTTAAAGGAAGGGTTTAATGAATTTAAAATAGATGGATATTGTAGAATAACAGATAAACCTTGTACAGATGATATTAATACAGCTAATTGGATGATAATAAAAAAGAATTCTAAATTGAATATAAATTATAAAGAAAAAATCACAGATAACATAATAAAAAATTTTCCATATCCATTTGTGAAGAATAATACATCACAGATAACACAAATAGTACTGTCAGATGATTACACAGATATGGATTTGAAGAATGCTTTGCTTCTATCATCTTATTTAGGTAAAAATGATACTAATACAAAATACAAATCAGAAATCATAAAGTACTCAGATTTAATAAAACAAAAAAATAATAACAATATTATATTTATCGGAAGTAAAAATTCAATACCCAATGAGATAAGCAATGCATTTAAGGATGTAAGTACTATAGACTTATCAAATAATTCAATTATAAAGTTAGGGAATTCTCCTTATAAAGGTGACTTTGAGGATGTAAAAGTAATGCTTATATGTTCTGAAAATGATAGCATAAATTTAAAAGCTATAAAGTTTTTGATGAACAGTGAGTTAACAACTCAGATAAATAACGATGCTTTTATAATTAGTGAAAATATCAATGAAGAAATTAAAGTAGAAGAAGTTAATAAGCTAATAACCTTTGAAAGCATGGGAATTAATGAAATGCAGTTTAAAGGACCATTTAGGAGAACAGGAACAGTAGCATATTTTATCCCTAAAAATAGAATAGTTACTGAGGGTACAAATATAAAATTGCACTTTAGATATTCTGATAATTTGAATTTTAATAAATCCCTTATAACTGTTTACATAAACAATATTGCAATAGGAAGCAAAAAATTAGAAAAAGAAAATGCTTTAGCAGATACATTAGAACTTTCGATTCCTAGCAATATAATAAAAAACAATTATATAGAGATAAAACTAGCTTTTGATTTAGAACTTATAGATTCTTATTGTGAAATGAGGCAGGAAGAAACACCATGGGCATTAATAGATGGAAGTTCATATATTTATTCAGAAACTCAAAATTCATTAGGATACTTTTTCGAAAAATATCCAGCTCCATTTGTTTTAGATAATAGATTCAATGATGTTTTGATTTCGGTTCCAGATAGCTTATCATCTAAAGAACTTACTTCACTAGGAAAATGTTTTTCTGTAATTGGAAAAGAAATAAATGGTAATGTTGGCGAAATAGATGTATCAAGATATTCAAATTTAAATGGAAGAGAAAAGAATAAGAATTTAATAGTATATGGTACACCATCTACAAATACTTTAATTAAAGATTTAAATAAAAAATTATGGTTTAAGTACGATGATAATTATAATTATTTTATAGGAAATGAGAAATTATATTTAACAGAGCCCTTTAATTCTAATATATCAATGTTTCAATTAGATTTATCTCCATATAATACTCAAAAAGCAATGTTAGTATTAACAGCTCCTAACAATGATATACTATTAAACTCATTAAGTTACTTAGAAAGTTCTAACGAGGTAAATAAACTTACAGGAGATTCAATAATTATAGATGAATATGGAGATATAAGAAAATTTAGATTTAAAGAAGAAGATAAAAAACCAGTATATGAAAAGATTATAGGATTAGATAAATCTTCAAGGGGAATATTAATAATTGTAGCTTTAATATTTATATTTTTACTTGCATCAACAATAATGTATTTAATAAAAAATAAGAAAAGAAAATTCAAATAAAAATTAGTAGTAAATACAGATAAATAATATTAGGAATAGAGATTTTTAAAGTGATAATAATACTGATGATAAAAAGGAGCTAGATATTAATGTATAGAAAAAATATAAATATAATAGTATTTATTATATATAATTTCTTTTTAGCTATTTCTTCAAACATTATTAGAACTAATTTTAAATATGAAAATTTAATTATGCTTTTAGTTTTATGTCTATTATCAGTAATTAATTATTATATTAAAGTTGAAGATTCTGTTATATTAACTATATTTATAGATTTCATTTATTCAAGTATAATACTATACAGACATTTAATTAAATTACAAGAGTTACAAGTAGGAACCTTTTATTGGATAGCTATAATTCCTATAACATCATATATGATATATATTTTAAAAAAACAATTATGAAAGTTATAATAAATATTATACATTTTCATAAATTATCTTTGAAATTGATAGTATTTAAGTAATTTATATAAAAATAAAAAATACGATATTTAAAATGTCGTATTTTTTATTTGACTTTAATACTTTACTATGATAAAGTATTAAATAAAGAAAGAAATATAAATAATGTAAAGCATAAAAAGGGGGATTTTATATATGAAAATGATGAAAAAATTATTAGTGGGGTATTTATTAATATTAGTATCTTTTGCAATGATATCTTGTACAGAAAAAAAAACAGTGAATTCTATGGATAAGGATGAACTAGTATTAGGATTTGATGATACATTTGTGCCAATGGGATTTAAAGATGAAAATGGAGAATATACAGGGTTTGATATAGATCTTGCTAAAGAAATGGAAAAAAAATTAGGAAAGAAAATAGTATTTCAGCCAATAGATTGGAGTATGAAAGAAACTGAACTTAATAACGGTAATATAGATTTTATATGGAATGGATATAGTGTAACAGACGAAAGAAAAGAAAAAGTCGAGTTTTCAAAAGAATATTTAAATAATAGACAAGTTATAATAACATTATCAGATTCAAAAATTAATTCAAAAGAAGATTTGAATGGAGCAAGAGTAGGCGCACAAAATCAATCAAGTGCTGTTGATGCAATTGAAGCTGATGGAAATATAGTAGATACTTTTAAGGATAGCAAAATAGTTACATTTGAAACTAATAATGAAGCTTTAATGGATTTAGAAGCAGGTAGATTGGATGCAGTTGTTGCTGATGAAATATTAGCTAAATATTATATAAATCAAAGAGGTGCTGATAAGTATAAAGTGTTAAAAGATGATTTTGGAAAAGAAGCTTATGCTGTTGGTATGAGAAAAGATGATAAAGAATTAGTAGAAGCATTTAATAAAGCTTTTGATGAATTAGTTCAAGAAGGAAAAGCAGGAGAAATCTCTAAAAAGTGGTTTGGAGATAATATAATAGCTAAATAAAATTATAAAATGACTAAGAAAGAGGTGTTTACTTTGGAATTAATGAACGAAATAATAACTTTTATTCCACAGGCTTTAGAGGGATTAAAAGTAACAATAGAAATATTTGCAATTACTCTTATTTTCTCTATTCCATTAGGAGTTATTATTGCACTAGGAAGGATTTCTAAAATAAGTATTTTAAAATCAATAACAGGTGCTTACGTATTAATATTAAGGGGAACACCTTTACTTTTACAAATATTATTTATATTTTTTGGGTTACCTTTATTAAGTATAAGTATTCCTAGATTTCCAGCAGCAATATTAGCTATGGTTTTAAACTACGGAGCATATTTTGCAGAAATATTTAGGGCGGGAATATTATCTATAGATAAAGGTCAATTTGAAGGTGCAGAAGTATTAGGCTTAAGTAAAAAAGACACATTTTTTAGAATTATAATGCCACAAGCATTAAAGAAAATATTTCCACCAGTAGCAAGTGAAGTTGTTACTTTAGTCAAAGATACAGCTTTAATTTATGTGGTAGGATTAGATGAACTTTTAAAGATAGCTAAAATAGCTTCAAACAGGCTTTCATCTATAATGCCTTTTGTAGTTGTAGCAGTAGTTTATTTAATATTTAATGGAATAATAACAAAAGTTTTAGAATTTATTGAAAAGAAGTTTAATTACTATGAATAGGAGGAAAAGTTATGCTAAAGATTCAAGGGTTAAAGAAAAACTTTGGAAAGCTTGAAGTTTTAAAAGGAATAGATTTAGAAATAAAAAGTGGAGAAATAGCAGTAATAGTTGGTCCTTCTGGTGGTGGTAAAACAACTTTATTAAGATGTGTAAATGGATTAGAGTTTTGTGATGCAGGAAGCATGGAAATAGATAATAAGTTTTTATGTAAAAATGGAGTTTATAAAGGAAAAGAAGAGTTTAATGAAGTAAGAAGAGAAATAGGATTAGTATTTCAAAACTTCAACTTATTCCCACATATGAGTGTATTAGAAAATTTAATAGAAGCTCCTAAAAGGGTTTTAAAACAAAGCGAAGAAAATGCAAAGAAAAATGCTAAAGAGATTCTAGGATTTCTAGGATTAAGTGATAAAATAAATAACTATCCATATGAGTTATCTGGAGGGCAAAAACAAAGAGTTGCAATAGGGAGAGCCTTAGCATTAAATCCAAAGCTTATGTGTTTTGATGAACCAACTTCAGCCTTAGATCCTGGATTAACAGGAGAAGTCGCAACTTTAATAAGAAGCCTTGCAAAGGATGGAATGAGTATGCTTATAATAACACATGATATGAGTTTTGCAGAAAAAGTGGCTGACAAGATATATTCAATGAAGGATGGAATTTTGGAAGAAGGAAACATCTTCTAAGTTCAACTTCAATATAAAGGCTACGATAAATAGATATGTTCCATAATCTAAATAGCTATACAAAGAAGTACTAGGCTCAGAATAACTACTATGCCAAGAGTTTTGGTTAAACTCACTACGTTCAAACAAACCAACAACACTAAGGCATAGTAGTCCTTCTTTCACCAAGTACTTCTAATTGTTCGCTATATGATTATTTCACATATTTTATTTATCTTCGCCCACTTATATTAAGAATTTAAACTAATAATGAGTTAAGGTATTAGTCTAAGAGGGAAAACATATAATTAACTTAATATTGAAAGCTCATCTACTTAAGAATCTCTGAAGTGGATGAGCTTTAATTTTAATAATACTTTAAATTTGTTCACTGAAACCAGTTACCTATTTAATATACCTACAACTTTATCTAAAACTGTGAACTGTGAATTGTGCACTATGAACTGAATAAATATTAATTTTTTCTTTCATTCATTCTAAAGAATACTTTAATTATTTCGTTAACAACAAATGGAATTAATGAAATTAAGATAACTATTACCCAATCTTTAAATTCTAGTGAATAGACTTTAAAGATTTCGGCAGTGAATGGTATTGTTATTATAGTGAATTGTAATAGTATTCCAAATAACACTGATGCAATTAACCATTTGTTTTTTAGTATTCCAACTTGGAATAAGGATTTAGTTTCGTTTCTCATAGCAAGAGAATAAAATAATTGTGAAACACTAAGAACTACAAATGCCATTGTTTGAGCGTGTCTTAATGATTCTGGATATAAGTATTCTCCAAGTACAAAAGCAAATAAAGTTGTTATACCTATTAGGATACCATTTATTATTAATAGTTTCCCCATTTTACCTGCAAATAAGCTTTCCTTTGGATTTCTTGGAGGAACATCCATAACACTTTTATCTCCAGGATCAACACCCAAAGAAAGAGCGGGGAAACTATCTGTAATTAGATTTACCCAAAGAATGTGTATAGGTAATAAAGGTGAAGCCCAATTTAATAATATTGCAACAAATAAAGCAACAACTTCTCCTAAGTTACAGCTTAATAAGAATAGAATAGATTTTTTTATATTATTAAATATATTTCTTCCTTCTTCAACGGCTTTGACAATTGTAGTAAAGTTATCATCTGTTAAAACCATATCAGCAGCACCCTTTGCAACATCAGTTCCTGTAATTCCCATTGCAACACCTATATCTGCTGCTTTTAAAGATGGGGCGTCGTTAACACCATCACCTGTCATAGAAACTATATTTCCATGAGATTTAAAGGCTTTTACAATTTTAACTTTATGCTCAGGAGATACACGAGCGAAAACTCTATAATTATTAACTATTTTAGTAAATTCCTCATCTGAGTAACTATCTATTTCACTTCCAGACATAGCTTCAGATATATCATTAGCTATACCAAGTTCTTTGGCAATAGCAACAGCTGTATTTTTATGATCGCCTGTTATCATTATAGTTCTAATACCAGCATTCTTACTAACTTGAATTGAGCCTTTTACTTCTTCTCTAGGAGGATCTATCATACCCATAAAGCCTACAAAGATTAGATTTTCTTCCAATTCATCTATAGCAACATGTTCATTTTCTATATTTTTATAACCTAAAGCCAAAACTCTTAAAGCATCATCAGACATTATATTTGAAGCTGAAAGAATTTTATTTTTTTCTTCATTAGTAAATTCTTTAATTTCTCCATTAACCAATATTTTATTAGATATTTTTAAAATACTATCTATAGCCCCCTTAGTAAAAACGGTAAAAGCATTATTATAACTATTTACTGTTGTCATAAGCTTTCTATCAGAATCAAAAGGAATTTCATTTACTCTCTCATGAGAAGTGTTTAAATCTTCCTTGAATATATTTAATTTATTTCCTACATCAATTAAAGCAACTTCGGTAGGATCACCAGTTTGTACTCCGTTTTTGGAAGTAGCATCGTTACATAAAATCATACCATGAACTAAAATCTTACTTTCATCATTATTAAGATTAATTTCATCTAATGTATTAATTTCTCCATTAACATAATATTTTTTTACTGTCATTTTATTTATTGTTAATGTACCAGTTTTATCAGAGCAAATTATATTAACAGAACCTAATGTTTCAACAGAAGGCAGTTTTCTAATGATTGCATTTTCTTTTATCATTCTTTGGACACCAAGAGCAAGTACAATAGCAACTATTGCAGGCAAGCCTTCAGGAATAGCAGCAACAGCTAAGCTTATAGAAGTCATGAACATTTCAAGGAAATCTCTTCCTTGAAACATAGAAACTATAAACATAATTATAGATATTCCTACTGCCATAAAGCCTAGAATTTTACCAAGTTGAGCTAATTTTTTTTGAAGAGGAGTTATATTTTCTTCTTCAGCATCTAACATTTTAGCTATTTTACCTATTTGAGTATTCATTCCTGTAGCTATTACAATTCCAAGACCTCTACCATAGGTGGCTAGAGTAGACATAAAAGCCATATTATGCTGATCACCAATAGGGACATTATTTTCTTCAGCTATAATATTAGAATTTTTTTCAGAAGGTACAGATTCACCTGTAAATGCTGATTCTTCAATTTTTAAATTAGCAGTTTCAATTAATCTTAAATCAGCCGGAATATATCTTCCAGCATCAATTACAACAATATCTCCAACAACAACTTCCTCTGATGAAACTTCAATAATTTGACCATCTCTTTTAACAAGAGCTTTAGGGGTGGACATATTTTTTAAAGCTTCTAAGGCTTTTTCAGCTTTAGATTCTTGAATAACCCCTATTATTGCATTAATAAATATTACAAAAAGAATTATTATTGCATCACTTATTTCGCCGACGATAGCAGAAATTATGGCTGCAACTAATAAAATATAAATCATAATATCGTTAATTTGCGAAATAAAAAGTTGTAAAAAAGATTTTTTCTTTTTTCCCTGAAGTTTATTTAAGCCATCCTTGTCTAATCTTATCTTTACTTCTTCTGAAGAAAGACCATTAATAATATCAGAAGATAAAGTCTTTACTATTTCTTCTGAACTTTCATTAAACCACATAAAAATTCCTCCCACTTCTAAAAATTGTAAAATAAAATCTCTATATAAGTATATCATGATTACTTTTAATAATATTAATACATGGGAAAAAAAGTGAGAAAATATTTTCTAAATAATGATATAATAATCTTTAGAGAAAGGGTGAGTAGTATGGAAATAGGAAGAATTAATAGAAAAGCTCCTGTGAAGCAAGATACAAAAGTGATTTCAGAAAAAAGAGACTTTTCCCAAAGCTTTAATCAAGCTAGAGAAAGAAAATCAGAAGAGCAATTGAAGGAAATGATTGAAAATATTCATAAAAAGGGAAATAGATTAGTAATTACAAAAACATATGGAGATGTAATAGCTTATAAAAAGCTAATAAAGGAATATTTAGAATCAATTTTAAAATTTATGTATGATACAAAAAAGGATATTAGTTTTTGGCAAACTCAATATTTTATAACAATAGATACAATAGATCAAAAACTTGAAGATTTAACTAAATCTCTTTTAAATGGAGAAGGAGAAAACTTAAATATAGCTTCATCAATTGATGAAATTCAAGGATTAATAGTAGATATATATAGATAAAATTCAATAAAATATTTCAAAATATCAAAGACTTCTTGAAAATAATTATCAATAGGGCTATTATTAAAGAATAATAAAAATTAATGTAGTAATAATAGGAGGTTATTTATGGTAAAGAGATTTATTAGTTATTATAAGCCATATAAAAAATTATTTTTCTTAGATATGGCTGCTGCATTTATAGCAGCAGCATGTGACCTTGTTTATCCTATGATGACAAGAACATTAGTAAATGATAGTATTCCCAATAAAAATCTTAGAATGCTAGTTGTATTTGGGATTACTTTATTAATAATATATGTAGTAAAAGCAGGGTGTGGATACTTTATGCAATACTATGGACATGTTATGGGAGTACATATGCAGGGAGATATGAGAAAAGATATGTTCTTGCGTTTGCAAAAGTTACCTAATAGTTATTTTGATAACAATAAAACAGGAGATTTAATGAGTAGAATGATAAATGATCTTATGGAAGTATCAGAACTTGCTCACCATGGGCCAGAAGATTTATTTATTTCTCTTGTTATGTTAATTGGCTCATTCGTGGTGTTAAGTACAATAAATATTCCACTAACACTTATTATATTTGCATTTATTCCATTTATAGTTTTATTTACATTAAAGCAAAAAAATAGAATGATGAGTGCTTTTATGGAAACTAGGGTTGAAACATCCGCAGTAAACTCTAATTTAGAAAACTCACTTTCAGGTATAAGAATAACTAAAGCTTTTGTTTCTCATGAACATGAAATAGATAAGTTTGAACATGGAAATAATAAGTTTAAAAATGCTAGATCTAGAGCATATAAAGTTATGGCTGAATATTTTGCAGGTGTTGGCTTTGGAATAGATATTTTAGATTATGTAGTTTTAATTGCTGGAGGAGTATTCACATACTTAGATATTATAAATTTGGGAGACTTCTTTGCATATCTTTTATATATAAAGTTATTTACTCAACCAATTAAAAAATTAGTTAACTTTATGGAGCAATATCAAAATGGAATGACTGGGTTTAAAAGATTT
Source organism: Clostridium sp. C8 (assembly GCF_001010885.1). Taxonomy (NCBI): domain Bacteria; kingdom Bacillati; phylum Bacillota; class Clostridia; order Eubacteriales; family Clostridiaceae; genus Clostridium; species Clostridium sp. C8. The sequence goes on from NZ_LBMX01000037.1 coordinate 22,548, forward strand.
ATATCTATTATAGATGAAGAAATTGAGAATGATGGAAATCTAGAATTGAAAGATGTAAAAGGGCATATAAAGTTTGATAATGTTCATTTTAGTTATGATGAAAAAAATATCTTAGAAGGAATAGATCTAGATATAGAACAAGGGAAAATGCTAGCATTAGTAGGGCCTTCAGGTGGAGGTAAAACTACATTTTGTAATTTAATTCCTAGATTCTATGATGCTACAGAAGGAAATATTTATATTGATGATATAAGTATATATGATACAAAATTAGAATCTTTAAGAAAAAATATAGGTATAGTACAACAAGATGTATTCTTATTTACAGGAACAATAAAAGATAATATATTATATGGTAAGCATGATGCAAGTGATGAAGAAGTAGTAAAAGCTGCTAAAAGAGCAAATATACATGAATTTATAATGACATTACCAGAAGGATATGATACTTATATAGGGGAAAGGGGGGTGAAGCTTTCAGGGGGACAAAAACAAAGAATATCAATAGCGAGAGTATTCTTAAAAAACCCACCTATATTGATTTTAGATGAGGCAACATCAGCTTTAGATAATACAACTGAATATATGATACAAAAATCCTTAGAGGAACTTTGTAAAGGCAGAACAACTATAGTTGTTGCCCATAGACTATCTACAATAAAAAATGCGGATGAAATTTTAGTTTTAACAGATAAAGGAATCGAAGAAAAAGGAAGTCATGAAGAGTTGCTTAAAGAGCAAGGTTTATATAAAGAACTATATGAATCTCAATTTTTACATTTAAAAAAATAAATAATATAAATCTATAAGTTGGAGAAAATAAATTATATAATCTTTTATAAAGTATTGACTATAATAAAATAATTGTATAAAATTAAAATATAATCATACCCTTAGGGGGTATATCGGGAGGCGGATTTATATGGTTCAACACGTATCAGAAACAGATTTTAATGAAGTAGTATTAAATTATGAAGGAGTTGTATTAGTAGATTTTTGGGCAACTTGGTGTAATCCTTGTAAAATGATTGCTCCTATAATAGAAGAAGTTTCAACAGAAATAACTAATGCAAGATTTATAAAGATAGATGTAGATGAAAATGCAAATTTAGCAAATAAATATCAAATATTAAGTATTCCAACTTTAATGATATTTAAAAATGGTACACCTGTAGATACCTTAGTTGGTTTTATGCCAAAGGATTCTTTAAAGGATGCTATCATTAAACATCTATAATAAGAAGAGGTAGAAAATTGAGCGAAAGATATGATATTGCAATAGTAGGTAGTGGTCCAGCTGGATTATCAGCAGCATTAAATGCAAAAATAAGAAATAAGAAATTTATCATTTTTGGAAACAATAATTTGAGCAATAAACTTGCTAAAGCACCTAAAGTAAATAATTATTTAGGGTTTTATGGCTTAACAGGAGAAGGCATTAAGGAAAGATTTCAAGAGCATATAAAAGCTATGGATATTGCAATAACGGAAGAAAGAATAAATAATATATATGCAATGGGAGAATATTTTGCTTTAATGGCAAATGATAAAACTTTTGAAGCAAAGTCTATTATTTTAGCAACAGGAATAGAATACACAAAACCTATTGAAGGCGAGGAAAAGTATTTAGGTAGGGGAGTTGGATATTGTGCAACCTGTGATGCCCCTTTATATAAAGGAAAAACTGTTACTATAATAGGGTATAATAAAGAAGCAGAAGCGGAAGCAAATTATGTTTCAGAATTAGCAGGTGAGATATATTATATTCCTATGTACAAAGACCAATATAATTTAAGAGATAATATAAAATTAATAGAAGATAAGCCTAAAGAAATTATAGGTGAAAACAAAGTAAATAAATTAATTTTAAAAGACTCTGAAATATTAACAGATGCAGTCTTTATATTAAAAGACTCAATATCCCCAGGACAACTAGTTCCAGGATTAAAGATAGAAGAAAACCACATTGCAGTTGATAGACTTATGAAAACTAATTTACCAGGATGCTTTGCAGCTGGAGATTGCGTTGGTAGGCCATATCAATATATAAAATCTGCAGGAGAAGGTAATATTGCAGCTCTTAGTGCAGTACAATATTTAGATTCAATAAATAAGAAGAAATAGATTTAAAAATATACAGCATCAAGTTTTGATGCTGTATATTTTTTTGTATTAGAAAAACTTTCTTTAAAGTTTTAGATTTTATAAATATGAATAGAGTATTTATAATATGAACAAATTATAAGAAATAAAGAAATTTAGACAAATAATAAATATTGTCTAAATACATTATAATTTGGATAAACTATAATATTAATCAGAAAGAGAAAACATTAAGGAAAGTTGAGGTATAGCTTTATGAGTAAAAAAACAAAAAATACTAAGATAAATCCTTTATTAGCTGTAGGTGCTATTGCCGGAGCTGCAGCAGTTGCTGCAATAGCTGCTAAAAAGTTAAAAAATGATGGAGAAAAAAAATCATCATTTGAAACTTTTACAGAAAATTTTGATAATAAAGAGAGACAGGTTTATTTTGTTGGAGGAGGCTTAGCATCATTAGCTGGAGCAGCATATTTGGTTAGAGATTGTAATTTTAAAGGTGAAAATATTCACATTATAGAAGGTATGAATATTTTAGGCGGAAGTAATGATGGAGCGGGAGATCCTGATAATGGATTTGTATGTCGTGGAGGAAGAATGCTAAATGAAGAAACATACGAAAACTTCTGGGAATTATTAAGAAGTGTACCATCACTAGAAATGCCTGGAATGAGTGTTACAGAGGAAATATTAAACTTTGATCATTTACACCCAACACATGCACAAGCTCGTTTAATTGATAGATACGGTGTTATACAAGATGTAAAAGGAATGGGATTTAACAATGCAGACCGTATGGCACTTGGGAAATTAATGATCACTCCAGAAGAAAAATTAGATGATCTCACAATAGAAGATTGGTTTAAGGATACACCACATTTCTTTACAACAAATTTCTGGTATATGTGGCAAACAACTTTTGCTTTCCAAAAATGGTCTAGTTTATTTGAATTTAAAAGATATATGGAACGTATGATATTTGAATTTTCACGTATTGAAACACTAGAAGGGGTGACTCGTACTAGATATAATCAATATGAGTCAGTTATAATGCCTTTAAAAGCATATTTAGATAAATTTAATGTTGATTTTAGTATAAATGCAACAGTAACTGATTTGGATTTTAAACCAGGAGATGGGATAACAGTTACAGCTATTCATATAGAAAATGAAGAAGGCGAAAAAATAATTGAATTAAATGATGGGGATATATGTATAATGACTAATGCTTGCATGACAGATAGTGCAACATTAGGAGATTTAAATAATGCTCCAGAATATAATCCTAACAAGCCAATTTCAGGAGAATTATGGACAAAAGTTGCTAAAAAGAAAATGGGACTTGGAAATCCAGAACCATTCTTCAATCATCCAGATGAAACAAATTGGGAAAGCTTTACTGTAACTTGTAAAGGAGATAAGCTATTAAAGTTAATAGAACAATTTTCAGGAAATGTACCAGGTAGTGGAGCTTTAATGACATTCAAAGATTCGAATTGGTTAATGAGCATAGTTGTTGCAGCTCAACCACATTTTAAAAACCAACCAATGGATACAACAATTTTCTGGGGATATGGATTATATACAGATAAAGTAGGCGATTACGTAAAGAAACCAATGAGAGAGTGTACCGGAGAAGAATTATTAATAGAACTTCTACACCATTTACACTTTGAAGATAAAGTAGAAGAAATAATGGATACCGTAATAAATGTGATTCCATGTATGATGCCATATGTAGATGCTCAATTCCAACCACGTAAAATGAGTGATAGACCTAAAGTAGTACCAGAAGGTTCAACTAACTTTGCCATGATAAGTCAATTTGTTGAGATTCCTGAAGATATGGTGTTTACTGAGGAATATTCAGTTCGTGCAGCAAGAATGGCAGTATATACTTTACTGAATGTAAAAGATAAAAAGGTGATTCCAGTAACTCAATATAAGAAAGATCCAAAAGTCTTATTAAAAGCAGTAAAAAAATCATATAGCTAAAATAAAGTTAATAGAGAAAGAGTTAATAGTGAAAGAGTTATGGATGTTTTGCTCTGCAAAACTTATATTTAAATTTGTGTAAAGCAAAAATTATTCAAAAATCCATTAAGGATTTTTTTCCTTAACTTTTTCACCCTTTCACTAAATATAAAACTCTTCAAGTTTTTACATTAATTATGCATTAGCCATTATCAATTACTCAGATACGGCTGATACATCATAAATGCGTGATTTTCTGAGATATACTCATCATTAATTTCATCACCAACAATATTATAAGTTTTTCTATATATTACATTATTTCTAATATAATGACCGAAAAATCCAGGAGTTATTGAGTGTTCCTTTTCATAAATTTCATAACTATAATTACACATTTCAGTTGAACGCCATTCACCTATAAGGTTTTCATTTGTAAGATGCAATTTAAGTTGATAAGGTTTATTTGTAGTATTTTTAATTTCTAAATCTAAATAATTATAAAAGCAAGTTGCTCCAGAACCAAATGGTTGGGTTCTGTTGGTATCAGGAAAAACATCATGACTATGCCTGTACCTTTCAGTTACAGTAAGAGGAGTATGTAATGTCATCCAATAAATCAAATTTGACAATTGACATAGACCACCACCAACTCCAGGTTTAAAGTCACCATTAGGACAAAGAACTACCCCATCCTTATAGCCTTTTCTATAATTAGGCTTTCCAATAAGTTTCCAATAAGAGAAATATTCCCCGGGCATAATAATAATACCATCAAGTTTTTTCAAAGCAATTTTTAAATTCTCAACTTTATTACGTTGTAAGTACATATCAACATTCTTTAATTTTCTAAAAAGTGGTGTGCTATGAGTAAAAATTATATTATCTAATTGATTTTGGCTAATGTTTTTACAATATGAATTTTTAGAAAACCACCAGTAAAAATACTTCTTAATTTTATAATATGTTTGTCCTAAAAATAATCTTAATTTATTACGGGTAATAGGCTTTTTCTCCACGTATGCCATAAAAATCAGCTCCTAAAATATAGTACAATATAATTGTAAAATAATAGAAGCTTATATACAAGTAGATATTCTTTATAAAGATAATTTTAAAATTAGGAGAATAATTATAAAAAAATGCGAAGCATTTTTCAGTTCACAGTTCACAAGGTACAGCGCACAGTTGCTTTGATTTTATAGGTAACAGGGAACAGTTATCAGGTAACAAGTACTAAATGTAAACTATAATTAAAAATTAAGAAACATCTACTTCAAGGTAATCTTAGAAACAGTAGTTAGTTTTGTGTAGCAAAACAACCTCAATTTTTTCATTCTTTCATTTATAAATTACTTTGCATATCATAACCTGTTGCCTGTTATCTGTTATTTTATTTCAAAAACTGTGAACTGTGAATTGTGCACTGTGAACTATATAAATTGCTTCGCAAAATAAATCAATTATTCATTAATAATCATATTTTTCCCATTAATTCATCTATAAGTTCTTTAACTGAAACTATTTTATTTATTCTATGAGCATTTCCCCCACAAAAAACTAATCCATTTTCAACATCACCTTTAACAGAGTTAATTAAAGCTGAGCTTATACAATATGGTGTATTGGCTGGATTACAAGGAATTAAACAATTATAACATTTAGTTATTTTTATTCTTTCTTTCTTTAATGTTTCTGTCAATTTATTTCTTATAGCTCTTCCTGGCATTCCTACAGGACTTATAGTCAATTCAATATCTTCTTTTGTACAATTTACATAAGCATTTTTAAAATTAATATGAGCATCACATTCATGAGTAGCTACAAACCTTGTAGCCACTTGTACTCCAGAAGCTCCAAGATTCAGATATTTAATCATGTCATCATGAGTAAATACACCTCCAGCTACAACAACAGGTATAGTAGTATTAAATTCATTTTCAAAGTTTTTAACTTCTTTAATTATACTTATAACATTATTATCGAAATTTTTAATTTCATCATTTAAGTTATTAGCTTTAAATCCAAGGTGGCCTCCAGCTAGTGGACCTTCAACAATTACAGCATTAGCCGTTTTATTGAAATGTTTTTTCCAATAGTTTAGTATTACTTTTGCGGCTTTTGATGATGAAACTATAGGGGCTATCTTAATAGAACTTCCTTCTATAATTTCAGGTAAATTTAATGGAAGTCCAGCACCAGATATAATTAAATCAGCACCAGCTTCAATTGCAGCCTTTACGTGTTCAACATAATTGTTCATTGCAACCATTACATTAACTCCAATTATTCCATTAGAGCTTATTTCTTTAGCTCTCTTTATATGTTTAGCTAATCCTCTAAGATTAGCTTTTAATGTATTACTTTCAAAATCTTCTTCCATATAACCTGCATGAGCAGCAGAAATAACTCCAATTGCACCGTTTTTCGCAACATTACCTGCAAGATTAGAAAGGGAAACACCGACACCCATTCCGCCTTGAATTATAGGAACTTTAGCTATTAAATTACCAATTTTTAATGGTTTAATATTCATAATTTTACTCCTTTAAATAAAAAATAATACTTTGATAATCAAAATATTATTAATAGTATAGTTCAGATTTTTAAAAAATACAATAATTAAAAATAAATTACGAATATTGACAAATTAAAAAAATGGTATTATCATGATGATATTACTTTGATAGTCAAAATATTTGAGAGGAGGTGACTAATTGAATCTTACAGTGAAAGATAAAATTCTAATATCAACTTTTGCAGCTTTGACAGCGATAGGAGCATTTATTAGAATCCCAGTTCCATATGTACCATTTACAATGCAATTTTTCTTTTGTAGTATTAGTGCTATTATATTGGGTGCAAAAAAAGGAGCTTTGTCACAATTGCTATATGTACTCATAGGGCTTATAGGAATCCCTGTATTTACTAGAGGAGGAGGACCTCAATATATATTTCAACCTACATTTGGTTATTTAATTGGACTTATTTTATCATCATATATAATTGGAAAAGTAATTTCTAAAAAGAAAAATAGTTTTAAAAATGTGTTTTTAGCTAATATTATAGGAGTAATAGTAATTTATTTAATAGGAGTACCATATTTCTATTTTATAAATAAATATTACTTAGGAGCAAATATATCAATAAGCTTTGCTATTTATTATGGATTTTTATTAACAATCCCAGGAGATATAGTTAAAGTATTAATAACATCTTTAGTAGGCGTGAGAGTAACATCTAGCTTAAATCACGAAATAGTAGCTTAATATATATTAAAACTTTGAATATAAAAATATTTGATAAATGAGATATTTTACTCATATCAAAAATAATTTGAGAAAGAGGCGTTGAATGAAAGGAGTAAAAGTAGTTGGATTTGGTCATTATTGTCCAGAGAATATTATAAGTAATAAAGATTTAGAAAATATAGTAGATACTACAGATGAATGGATAACTAAGAGAACTGGAATAAAAGAAAGAAGAATATCCAGTGGAGAAGGAACTGTAGAATTAGCTTACAAGGCAGCAGTAGCAGCGTTGAAAAATAGTAATTGTGGTAGTGATGATATTGATTTAATAATTGTGGCTACAACTTCACCTGATAAAATAATGCCATCTACAGCCTGTAGCATTCAAGGATTATTAGGATGTAATAAAGCAGTTGCTTTTGACATTTCAGCTGCATGTTCAGGATTTGTATATTCTTTAATTGTAGCATCTAGCTTGATTAAAGGTACAGATAAGAAAAGGGCATTAGTAATTGGAGCAGAAGTATTATCAAGAATAGTTGATTGGACTGACAGAGGCACTTGTATATTATTTGGAGATGGAGCAGGAGCTGCAGTAATTGAGCTTTCAAATGAAGAAGAAGGAATAGTTAGTACTTGTTTCTCATCAGATGGAGGTCTTGGTGAAAAGAGCTTAGTTGCAGGGCAATTAGAGCTAAATACACCTTTTGCTAAAGAAAAAATTAGTGAAAAAAGATATATAGAAATGAAAGGTGCTGAAGTTTTTAAATTTGCAGTATCAGTTTTGCCTGATGTAGTTAATGAATTGTTAAAAAAAGCAGATGAAAGAATAGAAAATATAAAATATATAGTTCCACATCAAGCTAATTTAAGAATAATTAATGAAGCAGCAAGAAGATTAGATATAGATAAGGATAAGTTTTATATTAATGTTGATAAATATGGAAATACTTCAGCAGCAAGTATTCCAATAGCATTAAGCGAACTTTTTGAAAAAGGCCTTATAAAAAGAGGAGATAAAATAATAATAGCAGCTTTTGGTGGAGGATTAACCTGGGCTGGAGCATTAATTAAATTTTAGGAGGATTTTAAAATGGTATTTGAAAAAATTAAGGAAATAGTAGTAGAACAATTAGGAGTTAATGAAGAGGATGTAAAGTTAGAAACTAGCTTTATAGAGGATTTAGGAGCAGATTCATTAGATTTATTCCAAGTAGTAATGGATCTTGAAGATGCATTTGATGTAAAAGTAGAAAATGTTGAAACTATAAAAACTGTAGGAGATGCAGTAAAGTATATAGAAAGTGCTATAGAAAAATAGAGTGGAGGAAAACTCATGAACAACAATATTTGCAAATTGCTAAATATTAAATACCCTATTTTTCAAGGGGGAATGGCTTGGGTTGCAGATAGTTCTTTAGCAGCTGCGGTTTCAAACGCAGGTGGTCTTGGAATAATTGCTGGAGCAAATGCTCCAGTAAGTGTTGTAAGGGAAGAAATTAGAAAAGCAAAAGAACTAACTGATAAACCTTTCGGCGTTAATATAATGTTGCTTTCAGAAAATGCAGATGAGTTATCAGATGTTGTTATCGAAGAAGGTGTTAAAGTTGTTACTACTGGAGCTGGAAATCCTGGTAAGTACATTGAAAAGTGGAAAAAGGCAGGAATAAAGGTAATACCAGTTGTAGCATCAGTAGCATTAGCTAAAAGAATGGAAAGAGCTGGAGCAGATGCAGTAGTTGCAGAAGGCTGTGAAGCTGGAGGCCATATAGGAAAGTTAACAACAATGGTTTTGATACCACAAGTTGTGGATGCTGTAAATATTCCTGTTATAGCAGCAGGAGGAATAGGTGATGGTAGAGGCGTTGCAGCTGCATTTATGCTAGGTGCAAGTGGCATTCAAATAGGAACAAGATTTTTAGTTGCTACTGAATGTACAATACATGAAAACTATAAAGATGCAGTAATAAAATCCAAAGATATCGATACAGTTGTAACAGGTAGAAGTACAGGACACCCTGTTCAAGTCTTAAAAAATAAACTTGCAAGAGAATATTTGAATCTTGAAAGTAAAAATGCTTCTATGGAGGTATTAGAGGATATTGGAAGAGGTGCTCTTAAAAAAGCTGTAAAAGACGGAGATGTAGAACAAGGATCTCTTATGGCTGGGCAAATTGCAGGTATGATTTCAAAAAAGCAAAGTGCTAAAGAAATTATAGAAGAAATGTTTAATGAATATGAAAATATAATTAGAAACCTTTAAAATGGAGGAAGTATGAAAACAGCATTTATTTTTGCAGGTCAAGGATCTCAATATATAGGAATGGGAAAAGATTTATATGAAAACATCTCAGTATGTAGAGAGGTTTTTGATAAAGCAAATGATATACTAGGTTTTGATATAAAAGATTTAATATTTAATGGAAATAGAGAAGAATTAGATATTACAGAAAATACACAGCCAGCTATTTTAATAACTTCAATTGCAGCTAAAAAAGCCATTGAAGAAAAAGGAATTAAAGCTGATGTGGTGGCAGGGCTGAGTCTTGGAGAATATTCAGCTTTAGTGACATCAGAAGTCTTGAATTTTGAGGAAGCAGTAGCTTTAGTAAAAAAGAGAGGTAGATTCATGCAAGAAGCAGTTCCAGTGGGAGTTGGTTCAATGGCAGCAATAATAGGATTACCACTAGAAAAACTAAAAGCTGCTTTAGAAAAAGCTAGGGAAAATGGCATAGTAGAAATTGCAAATTACAATACAAATAATCAGATTGTAGTAGGTGGAGAAAAAGAAGCTGTAAAAAAAGCAATGGAACTAGCCTTAGAAGCTGGAGCAAAAAGAGCTATAGAACTTAAGGTATCAGGACCTTTTCATACTTCCTTATTAGAAAAGGCATCAATAAAGCTTAGAGAAGAACTTCAAAATATAAAATTTAATAAACCTAAAGTAAAAACTATATCTAATGTTACAGCAGAGATTATAGACGATAAAGACGATATAAAATCATTACTTTTTAGCCAAGTAAAATCCTCTGTTAGATGGAGTGAAAGTATAGAAAAGATGCTTAATATGGGAGTTGACACCTTTATAGAGCTTGGACCAGGAAGAGTATTAAGTAGCTTCATTAAAGAAATAAGCAGGGAAAAGGGCGTTAAGGTTAAAATTTATAATGTTGAAGATATGAAATCTTTACAAAAAACATTAGAAGGGATAGAAGCTTAAATGATTAAAAATAAAAATGCAATAGTAACAGGTGGAACTAGAGGAATAGGAAGAGAAATAGCAAGAACATTAGCACAAAATGGAGCTAATATAGCAATTAATTATAGAAATTATAGTGAACAAATAGAAAAGCTAGTAGAAGAATTAAAAAGCTTTGGAGTTAAAGTATTAGCAGTTAAATGTGATGTAAGTAAAGAAGAGGAAGTAAGTAACTTTGTAAAAGAAGTTAAGAATAATTTTGAAAGAATAGATATCTTAGTTAACAATGCAGGAATAACTAAAGATGGATTAATTATAAGAATGAGTGAAAAAGATTTTAATGATGTTATAGATATAAATTTAAAAGGAACTTTCAATACAACTAAAGCAGTCTCAGCAGTAATGGTTAAACAAAGATATGGAAAGATAATAAATATATCCTCAGTTGTGGGTGTTACAGGAAATGCAGGACAATGTAATTATGCTGCATCTAAAGCAGGTGTTATAGGTTTTTCAAAATCTGTAGCAAGAGAACTTGCTGCTAGAAATATAAATGTAAATGTAATTGCACCAGGATATATTAATACAGATATGACAAGTGTACTTCCAGAAAAGGTTAAAGAGGAAGTTTTAAAAACAATTCCTATGAAGAAAATAGGAGACCCTAAGGAAGTAGCAAATTTAGCTTTATTCTTATCATCTAATTTATCTGACTATATTACAGGTCAAGTAATAAATGTAGATGGCGGAATGGTTATGCTTTAAAAGGAGTGAATTTTTATGAAAAGAAGAGTAGTAATCACAGGATTAGGAGCTATAACACCGATAGGTAATTCAATTGAAAGCTTTTGGAATTCTGTTAAAGAAGGAAAAAATGGTATAGATAATATAACCTTTTTTGATACAACAGAATTCAAAGTTAAAGTAGCCGCAGAAGTGAAAGATTTTAAAGCAGAAGATTATATAAGTAAAAAAGATGCAAAAAGATTAGATAGATATACTCAACTAGCACTAGTTGCAGCTAAGGAGTGTATAAAAGATAGTAATATAGATTTAGAAAAAGTAGATAGAGAGAGATTTGGTGTAATATTTGGTTCTGGAATAGGTGGACTTACAACAATGGAAAAGCAAATAAGGACTTTAGAAGTAAAAGGACCTAGTAGAGTTGGACCATTAACTATACCACAGTCTATATCTAACATGGCAGCAGGAAGTATAGCAATAGAATTTGGAATTTTAGGAACTTGTTTAAGTGTTACTACAGCTTGCGCAACTTCAACTCATTGTATAGGGGAAGCTTATAGAAGCATAAAGGATGGTTATTTAGATCGTGCGATAGTAGGTGGATCAGAAGCATCTATAAATGAGTTTGGAATTTCAGCATTTCAATCTTTAACAGCACTTAGTAAAAGTGAAGATAGAAATAGAGCATCAATACCTTTTGATAAAGACAGAAATGGTTTTGTAATGGGAGAAGGTGCAGGTGCATTATTATTAGAAGATTTAGAAAGTGCTTTAGCAAGAGGAGCAAAAATTTATGGAGAAGTAGTTGGTTATGGAACAACTTGTGATGCTTATCATATTACATCTCCAAGTTCTGATGGAGATGGAGCTTATAGAGCAATGAGAGATGCAATAAAAGATGCAAATATATCTCCAAGCGAAATTTCATATATAAATGCACATGGAACATCTACAGAAATAAACGATAAAGTCGAAACAATAGCCATAAAAAAAGCTTTTGGAGATTTTTCAAAGGAAGTTTATGTAAGCTCAACTAAAGCTATGACAGGACATTTACTTGGAGCAGCTGGGGCTATTGAAGCAATAATATGTATAAAAGCATTAGGAGACGACTTTATTCCAGCCAACATAAATTATTTAAATCCAGATGAAGAATGTGATTTAAATATAGTTATTAATGAAGGTAAAAAAGAGGAAGTAGAATATGCTCTTTCTAATTCATTAGGATTTGGTGGACATAATGGAACAGTTATATTCAAAAAATGGAGGGAAAGATAAAATGTTAACTTATGAACAAATAAAGGAGTTAATAAAATCTATAGATGAATCTTCTCTTAGAATTTTTGAATTAGAAAGTGACGGAATTAAATTAAAGCTTAGCAAAAATAAAGAAGCTTTTAAGGAATCTTTAAAAGAAAATTCTAAAGAAATAATTTCATCAGATAATAAAGTAATAGCAAGCAATATACCAGAAGAAAAAGAAGAAGCTAAAGAGGATTCTAATAAAATTGAAAATTTTAAAAGTATTAAGTCACCTTTAGTAGGAACATATTATTCTTCAGGGACTCCAGGAGGAAAGCCTTATGTTGAAGTAGGAACTAAGGTTAAAAAAGGAGAAGTTCTTTGCATAGTAGAGGCAATGAAAATAATGAATGAAATAACAGCAGAAGAAGATTGTGAAATATTAGAAGTTTTAAGATCTGATGAAGAAATTGTTGAATTTGGAATGGAATTATTTAAAATAAAGTAGGTGAAATAATTGGATATAAAAGAAATCATGGAGATAATCCCACATAGATATCCTTTTTTATTATTAGATAGAGTTGAAAGTCTAGAAGATAATAAAATAGTAGCAATAAAAAATGTAACGATGAATGAGTACTTTTTTCAAGGACATTTTCCAGTAGAGCCAGTTATGCCTGGAGTATTAATAGTTGAGGCAATGGCACAAGCTGGAGCAGTTGCACTTTTAAAGAGGGATGAATTTAAAGGAAAGATTGCATACTTTGGTGGAATAAACAATGCTAAATTCAGAAAAAAGGTTGTTCCTGGAGATACTTTAAGGTTAGAAGTTGAATTGACTAAGATAAGAGGCTCAGCTGGTATCGGTAAAGGCATTGCATATGTAAATGATAAAAAGGTATGTGAAGCAGAATTAACCTTTATGGTAGGGTAGTAAAGAGGTGTTTTTATGATTAGAAAGGTTTTAATAGCTAACAGAGGAGAAATAGCAGTAAGAATAATAAGAGCCTGTAAGGAACTTGGAATACAAACAGTAGCTATTTACTCAGAGGCTGATAAAGATGCTATGCATACTCAGCTTGCAGATGAAGCTATTTGTGTAGGAAAGCCTAAATCAAAGGACTCATATTTAAATGAAAGTAACATAATTAGTGCAGCAGTAATAACAAAGTGTAATGCAATTCATCCAGGTTTTGGATTTTTATCTGAAAATGCAGAGTTTGCAGCTATATGTGAAGAATGTAATATAAAATTTATAGGACCAAGTAGTAATACAATAAGTGTTATGGGACATAAATCAAAAGCAAGAGAAATTATGAAAAATGCAGATGTTCCAGTAATTCCAGGAAGTAATGGAATAGTAAAAAGTATTGAAGAGGCATATATAGAGGCTAAAGAAATAGGATATCCAGTAATGATAAAGGCAGCTTTAGGTGGAGGCGGAAAAGGAATTAGAATAGTTCATAAAGAAGATGAACTTGAAAATGCATATTTTACAGCTAAATCAGAAGCTAAAATAAATTTTGGTGACGATACAATATATATTGAAAAGTTTATAGAAAATCCTAGGCATATAGAATTTCAAATTTTAGGCGATGAGCATGGAAATATTATTCATCTAGGAGAAAGAGACTGTACTATACAAAGAAGAAATCAAAAAGTATTAGAAGAAGCTCCATCATCTATTTTAAGTGGAGATCTAAGGGCTAAAATGGGAAGAGCCGCAATAAATGCAGCAAAAGCAGTAAGTTATGTAAATGCAGGAACTATAGAATTTTTAGTAGATAAATATAATAATTTCTACTTTATGGAGATGAATACAAGGATTCAAGTTGAACATCCAATCACAGAAATGATAACTTCAATTGACATTGTAAAGGAGCAAATAAAGATTGCTAATGGAGAAAGTTTAAGTTTTTCTCAAAATGAAGTTGAAATAAGAGGTCATGCTATTGAATGTAGGATAAATGCAGAAAATCCTAAAAAGGGATTTGCACCTTCACCTGGAAAAATAGAATTTTTAAATTTACCAGGAGGAAATGGAATAAGAGTAGATACTGCAGTTTATTCAGGATATACTATACCTCCAACATATGATTCTATGATAGCTAAGCTTATTGCCTATGGTAAAAATAGAGAAGAAGCTATTAATAAAATGCTTAGAGCATTAGATGAATTTGTAATAGAAGGAATTGACAACAATATAGAATTTCAAATAGATATTTTAAATAACGAAAAATTTCGCTTAGGAAACTTTGACACTAGTTTTATAAGCAAAGAATATAAATTATAGTTGGTGAAAATTATGGGGATTTTTAAAAAGAGACAGTATGGAGTTATAAATTTAACTCAAGAAGAAGAAAAAGATATACCAATAGTTCCAGATGGAACTTGGATAAAATGCAGCAAATGCGGAAAAATTTTATATAAGAAGTCTTTGGAAGAAAACCTTAATATATGTTCAAATTGCAATAATTATTTTAGATTAGGTAGCTATGAAAGATTATCATATATTTGTGATAAAGATACTTTTAGGGAGTTTAATAAATATATGAAATCAAAAAATCCAATGGATTTTCCAGACTATGAAGAAAAATTAAAAACTAATGAAGAAAAAAGTGGAACTTCTGAAGCAGTAGTAACAGGCGAATGTGAAATTGGAGGAAATAAAGCATTTATTGCAGTTATGGATTCAAATTTTCTAATGGGAAGTATGGGAACTGTAGTAGGAGAAAAGCTAACATTAGCAATAGAAGAAGCTACAAAAAGAAAATTACCTATTATAATTTTTACAGCTTCAGGAGGGGCTAGAATGCAAGAAGGGATTTTTTCCTTGATGCAGATGGCTAAAATAAGTAGTGCACTTGCCAAACATAGTAAAGAAGGACTTCTTTATATAACGGTTTTAACAGACCCAACAACGGGAGGCGTTACAGCAAGTTTCGCAATGCTTGGAGATATTATACTAGCAGAACCTAATGCATTAGTAGGTTTTGCGGGAAGAAGAGTTATAGAAGGAACAATAAAACAAAAACTACCTGAAAATTTTCAGAGTGCAGAATTTTTATTAGAAAATGGATTTATAGATAATATTATAAAAAGAGAAGATTTAAAAAAAGCTCTTTCAACTCTTCTAAAATTTCATAGAAATAAGGAGGTGTAGTTGTGAATAAAAAAATTAAAGCATACGATAGATTAGTAATAGCAAGAATGGTAGAAAGACCGACTACACTGGATTATATAGATAAAATATTTACTAACTTTTTTGAATTACATGGAGATAGATGCTTTAAAGATGATAAAGCTATAGTAGGAGGAATTGGACTTTTAAATGGAAATCCAATTACTATAATAGGAATTCAAAAAGGAAAAGATCTAAAAGAAAATATGGAAAGAAATTTTGGCTCTCCTCATCCAGAAGGATATAGAAAAGCCCTTAGATTAATGAAGCAAGCTGAAAAGTTTAATAGACCTATAGTTTGTTTTATAAATACATCAGGTGCATATTGCGGGGTTGGAGCTGAAGAAAGAGGCCAAGGAGAAGCCATTGCAAGAAACCTAATAGAAATAGCACAAATTAAAGTGCCTATAATTTCAATAATAATAGGCGAAGGTGGAAGTGGTGGGGCATTAGCCTTAGCTTGTGGAGATAGAGTATGGATGCTGGAAAATTCAGTTTATTCAATACTTTCTCCAGAAGGATTTGCTTCAATACTTTTAAAAGACCCTTCAAAATCAAAAGATGTTGCAGAAATTATGGGAATTACTTCATATGAGCTTTTAGAAAGATGTATAATTGAAAAAATAATAAAAGAACCTAGAGGTGGAGCTCATAAGAACATAGAATTTGTAGCAAATTCCATAAAAGAAGAATTGATAAATGAGTTTAAAATATTAAAAAATAAGTCTAAAGATGCTCTTTTAGAGGAGAGGTATCTAAGATTTAGAAAATTCTCTTAGTTTTAAAATGCGAAGCATTTTTCAGTTCACAGTTCACAAGGCACAGTTTACAGTTGCTTTGATTTTATAGGTAACAGGGAACAGGTATCAGGTAACAAGTACTAGATGTAAACTATAATTAAAAATTAAGAAACATCTACTTCAAGGTAAGCTTAGGGACAGTAGTTAGTTTTGTGTAGCAAAATAACCTCAATTTTTTCATTCTTTCATTTATAAATTGCTTTGCAATTTATATCATAACCTGTTCCCTGTTACTTTATTCCAAAAACTGTGAACTGTGAACCGTGCGCTGTGAACTATATAAATTGCTTCGCAAAATTTTACAATTAGGATTGTTTAGATTTTTCCTTTAACTTTAGTCTGTCATATAGTTATTAACTAATTCATAGCATCTCTCTTTTGTTGATTCATATAAAGATGAGTTATATGCCACAAATTCAAATGTTCCACCCTTATACTGTTCAGATTCCTTATTAGCAGCAGCTTCTTTTTCTTGTATCCATTTTATTTGTTGAGTTTGCAAATCTGACATCGTTTCTGGGGACAAATCATTTCTTAATAAATCATAAATTTCATTTAATGCTTTATCATACATATCATATGATATTCCATAATAACTTCTCATAGCATTTGTTATTCCAGCATCTGAATCCTTCTTTTCTGGCAATGCATCAAGTTCTTTTTGTATATTATCTAATTTTTCTATAAATTCATTTCTTCTTCCCACTATTTTGCTTATAGTAGATGGGGCATTAGTTTCAGAAATATTTTCATTTACTTTTGGATCATTTGTATTATCAACTTTATTCAGACTATTATCTAATTGTTGTCTTTGTTCTACCTTATTTGAAGAATTTTGATTTGTTTTACTATCCTTATTACACGCTGATAATGTAATTAATGACAATGAAATTAGTATTAGAATTGAAACTTTTTTAGTTTTCATTAGTAATCTCCTTTTACTTTAATCTTTAAATATATTTCTATCTTATCATAATAATAACCATTGTTTAACCTTCATGGATATTTTTCAAATAATAAAATCAATGTTATAATTTAAATATGAATTAAAAATAATTTAATTAAATTACGAAGCAAAACTTCTAGTATATTGTGAACTGAATAAATTGCTTCGCGATTTATAACAAGGGGGTATTTAAATGAAAAGAAATGATTACATATCTTGGGATGAGTACTTCATGGGAGTTGCAATATTAGCTGGAAAGAGAAGTAAAGATCCAAGTACTCAGGTTGGAGCTTGTATAATAGATAATGATAATAAAATTTTAAGCCAAGGATATAATGGACTTCCAAGGGGATGCTCAGATGATGAATTCCCATGGAACAGAGAGGGTGAGATACTTGAAACAAAGTATCCATATGTAGTGCATGCTGAACTTAATGCTATTTTAAATAGTAGAGGAGCTAATCTTTATGGTTCTAAAATTTATGTTGCTTTATTTCCTTGCAATGAATGTGCAAAAGCAATTATACAAGCAGGAATAAAAGAAGTAGTATATCTTTCAGATAAATATTCTGACTCAGATAACGTAAAAGCTTCTAAAAGATTATTTAATGCTGCAAAAGTAAAGATGACAAAATTAGAGCCTAAGAATAAAAACATAAATATATCTTTAGATATAACAGATATCTAGCTATAAGATTGATAAACATAATTAAAGTATTAAAGATGATTTCTATATGGATAGAAGTCATCTTTTTTATTTAACTTTTTACTCTTAAATAGAAACCTGTATCATATGTTACACCAATAATTATTTCTTTATGATATGATAATGATAATGAATTTCAATTAATTGAAGGGGGTATCATTTATGAAAAAGGATATTACTTATATAACTATAGATGGCAGAGGAGACCATGAGAGCTTTAGAGACTGTGTAACAAAAACTCTAGAAACAATAGATCCAAAGCAAGGAATACATGTAATTAAAGATTTTGAACCATTTCCTCTTTATAAAATGATGGAAAGCAAGGGTTTTGATAAGTATGTGGAAAAGATAAGTGATACTGAGTATCACGCTTACTTCTTCCCTTTTGAAAAAATTTCAGATATAGAAATGAATAAGCATTTAAGTCTTGATAATGAAAGAATTAAGAAGATGCTTGACATAAAACTTGATTATTTAAATGGGAAAATTTCACTTGAAGAAGCAAAGAATAGAATGAATTCTTCCTTTGAAAGTGTTACAGCAGAAGAATTTGCTTTAGCTGAGCAACATTTACAAAGTTACGGGATTTCAGATGATACACTAGCAGAGAGAATGGAAGAAATTCTTGAAATATTTGAAAATGTACTTACATCTACAAAACTTAATCTTCCAAAGGGGCATCCAATTAGAACTTATATAGATGAGACTGAAGAAATAAGAAAAGTTCTTTCTTTTATGAAGGAATTATTAAATAAAAAGTTTATAAAAAATCAATGGCTTGAAGTTTATGATAAATTAAATCAAATAAGTATTCATTTTAGCAGAAAACAAAATCAGTTATTTTCAGCTCTTGAAAGAAAGGGATTTGATAAACCTTCAAAAGTAATGTGGACTTTAGATAATAATATTAGAGATATAATAAGAAAATCAAAAAATCTTCTAAATGAAGATAAAGATTCAGAGTTTCTTTCACTTCAATCTGAGGTGTTAGAAATGGTTGAAGATATGATGATAAAGGAAACTGAAATACTATTCCCTACTTCAATGGAATTATTAAATGATGAAGATTTTATTAAAATGAGAATTAGTGATGATGAAATTGGATATTGTTTAATAGATAATCCACCAGAATATAAGGGAAAAGATTTTAAGAACAACGTTACTTCAAAAGATACTGGAATTAATACAGAACTTCTAAAAGATCTTGCAAGTGTACTTCAAAAGCACGGAATAACTTCAACAAGTACTCAAGAAGATGAAGTTTTTAATGTTAGCCAAGGACTTCTTACTCTTAAACAAATAAATCTTATTTTCAAACATCTTCCGGTTGATCTTTCATATGTTGATGAAAATGAAATATTTAAATTTTATAGTGATACAAAGCATAGAGTTTTTCCAAGGAGTGCAGGGGCTATAGGTAGAAAGGTACAAAACTGTCATCCGCGTGAAAGTGTAGATACAGTTGAGAAAATAATTGATGCTTTTA
Organism: Clostridium sp. C8; assembly: GCF_001010885.1. Taxonomy (NCBI): domain Bacteria; kingdom Bacillati; phylum Bacillota; class Clostridia; order Eubacteriales; family Clostridiaceae; genus Clostridium; species Clostridium sp. C8. The sequence goes on from NZ_LBMX01000037.1 coordinate 42,177, forward strand.
AAAATGGTGAACAAGATAAAGCAGAGTTTTGGATTGATATGGGGGAAAAGTTTGTCTATATTCTTTATACTGCAGTAAGAGATGAAGATGGTAATTTCAAGGGAATACTTGAAATGATGCAAGATGCAACTCATATTAGAAGTCTTAATGGAAGCCAAAGATTATTATCTTGGGAAAATAAGAAAGAAGATAAAGAAGTGCAATTAAAAGAGGCTAATGTAATAAAAGTAAATAAATATAATATTACTGAAAACACAAATATAGGAGCTCTTTTAAAGCAATATCCTTATATAAAGGACTTTTTAATATCTTTAAGTCCAAAGTTTGAAAAACTAAATTCTCCTGTGTTTAAAACAATGGCAGGTATTGCTACAATTAACATGATTAGTGCAAGAGGTGGATTTGAAGTTTCAGATTTGATTATTAAAATAGTTGAAGAAATTGATAAAAGAAATAAATAAAACAAATTTCAAACTGATAGTAATTAAGGTGGGTATTGTAGCCCACCTTCTATTTATTCCTTAGATTAATTATATAAAATATGGTTATTTATAAAAGTTTTAGAAATATAGTAAAAAACTAAAATGCATTAGCTATTTTCTATAGTAAATATACTGACATGTAGGTTTTAACATAGATTTATTTATAAGTAAATGGTATACTTTATTTGTAAAATAATAGGTGATTACAATAATGTTTAGTATTAAAGATTGTTATTAATAAAATTTGTATATACATGAGGTTTATTAAATGAAAAAGCTATTTAGGAGATTAAAAATGCTAATATCAAGTATTTTATTTATTATTATATTAATTGTTTTTTGTATATGGCAAAATAATAGCATTGTTATTTCTAATTTTAATTATTATAGCTCTGAAGTTCCATCTGAATTCAAGGATTTTAAAATTGTTCAAATTTCTGATTTGCACAATAAAATGTTTGGAAAAGAGCAGTCAAAATTATTAGAAAAAATAGAAAAACTATCACCAGATATAATTGTAGTTACTGGTGATTTAATAGATAGACGTAGATATAATTTAGATGAAGCAATGCATTTTATTGAGGGATCTTTAAAAGTGGCTCCAATTTACTATGTTTCTGGAAATCATGAGGCCTGGTCAGGTAAATATAATGAGATATCGAAAAAGTTAATTGAGGCTGGAGTTCATATATTAGATGATACTACTTTAGAACTATTTAAAGGAAAAAGTAAAATACAACTTCTTGGTTTATCAGATCCAGCTTTTCTTACATCAAGTTATTTGGAAGATACTAATACAAGTAATATGGAGAAATATTTAAGTCAATGGGAAGATATGGAGGAATTTAAGATTTTACTTTCACATAGGCCAGAAATATTTGATTTATATTGTGAATATAATATAAATATGATTTTTTCAGGGCATGCTCATGGTGGACAATTTAGAATTCCATCTATAGGAGGACTTTTTGCACCAGATCAAGGATTTTTTCCTAAATATACTAGTGGAAATTACACTAATGATAAATCTACTATGTTTGTTAGTAGGGGGCTTGGAAATAGTGTACTGCCAATAAGATTATTTAATAGGCCAGAAATTATATCTGTAACCTTAAAATCTTCAGATGAAAAGTTATAATTAAAGGAGAACAAAATGTATATAGATGCACACACACATTTAGATTTCTTTAAAGAAAATATAGAAATTGCAATTAAAGATATAAATGAAAATGAAATATTAACTTTAGCAAATAGTATGGATATAGAAAGCTATATAAAAAATAAGGTGTATAGTAAACAAAGTAAATTTATTAAGCCCTGCTTTGGTATTCATCCTTGGAAAGCAGCAGAATATAAAGGAAGTTTAGAAGAGCTTATACCATATATAGAAGAAAGTGAAATTATAGGTGAAATAGGTTTAGATTATGTTTGGGTGGAGGATACAAGCACCTATGAGGCACAAAGAAGAATTTTTAATTTTATATTGGAAGAAAGCATTAAAAGGAATAAGTATGTAAGTATCCACACAAAAGGAGCCGAAGAAGAAATTTATAATGCGCTTAAGCGTAATAATTATAATAAAGCTATTATACATTGGTATAGTGGAGAAATAAGTACTTTAGAGAAATATATTAAACTTGGTTGTTATTTTACAGTAAGTGTAGATATAGGTTATTGTGATAAAGCGAATGAAGTTTTAGATAAGATACCACTAAGTAAATTACTTATAGAAACTGACGGACCAACAGCGTTAGAATGGGTAAATGGAGAATATGGTTATCCAAGTGCAATAATAGATGTAGCTAAAAAGGTTTCAGATTATAAGAAGATAGAGCTTGATGATCTATTAAGAAGTATAGAGAAGAATTATTATAAAATCATTAATTAAAAGAGTTTAGAATAAGGGGAGAAATGTTAAATGAAAGGTCTTATGTTTTTGGGAATACCAATGCTATTTATGATAGCAGTTTTAATTTTATTAGGTATGTATGTATATAAAGTTATTCAAAATCAATCCTCATCTTTAAAAATTATGATTATTGGTATAGCCGTAATATTATTTTCTATATTAATATCAATGTCAATAATAAAAATTATAGTGGGAATCTTAGGGCTTTTAATTGTGCTATATGGGGCAAATAAAAGTGAAGACTAGAATATAAATAAAAGGAAGTAAGCATCTAAAAATATTATTTAATAGGATTCTCTACTTGATAGACATTATTGATTAACTTGACATTTATAGTAAAGATGAATAAAATGGAATTATAAAAAGTAAATATAAATCTGGGGGGGCAGTGAACTGCCTGAGATAAAATTGATACTATTTTGACCCATAAACCTGATTTGGATAATGCCAACGTAGGGAGATTATTTGTTATTAATTAATGAATATACAAATTGAACTATAATACAGTATTTCTAGTCAGAAATACTGTATTTTTTTACTCTATGTACAAAATCTAATATTTGATTTGTTTACTTTTAAATATATTTAAAGGAGGAGAGGACTATGTCACTTTGCAATGTAAGTCTTCAGGTTATACCAACAGTAAATGAGGATAGAATTTATCCGGTTGTGGACAAGGTTATAGAATATATAGCATCTAAAGGTGTTAAATATGAAGTAGGTGCTATGGAAACAACAATGGAGGGCGAACTTGAAGAATTACTAGAAATAGTAAAAAAAGCCCAAGAAATTTGTACAGAAGAAGGTGCATCAAGAGTAGTATCTATGGTTAAAATAGATTATAAAAAAGAAGGCGTGACGATGGATGAAAAAATTAAGAAGTATAGGGAATAAAATAGCACCTATAGTTTTTATTTTAATTTTATTAATTATATGGGAGTTTATAGTAAGTGTTGGAGGGATAGAAAAGTATATATTACCCGCTCCCACAGATGTTATAAAAGTATTAATTAAAGACTTTAGAACAATGATCCCACATATTTCAGCAACTTTATATGAAGGAATGGTAGGGTTTTTAATTGCAATAGTATTATCTATTATATTGGCAGTGATTATGGATATGGTTCCATTAATAAAAAGAGCTTTATATCCAGTTCTTGTTATTTCTCAAACTATACCAACAGTTGCTCTTGCACCATTATTTATAATTTGGTTTGGTTTTGGTGCATTGCCTAAAATAATTGTTGTAGTTATAGTATGTTTTTTCCCTATAGTAATTAGTATAGTTGATGGGCTTGAAGGTGTAGATAAGGATTTAATAAATCATTTTAAATTAATGGGAGCATCTAAACTTAATGTGTTCTTACATTTAAAATTACCTTATGGAATGATAAATTTCTTTTCAGGTATGAGAATTGCAGCTACATATAGCATTATGGGAGCTGTAATTGGAGAATGGCTTGGGGGAGATAAGGGACTTGGTGTATATATGACAAGAGCAAGAAGCGCATATGCACTAGATAAGATGTTTGCATCAATAGTGATTATAGTAGCTATAAGTATGGGGATATTTCTTTTAGTTTCCTTTATGGAAAAGGTATTTACTCCATGGAATGATAAAAAACTAAGTATGAAAAAATAAAATAAAAAACAATAAATTTAGAGGTGAAATAGTAATGTTAAAAAAGAAAATTATATCAGTAGTATTAGCATCAGTAACAGCACTTACACTATTTGCTGGATGTAGTAAAAAAGATGAAGCAAAAACTTCAGAAGATTTGCAAAAGGTAACTGTAATTTTAGATTGGACACCAAATACTAACCATACTGGATTATATATTGCACAGGAAAAAGGCTATTATAAAGAGCTTGGACTAGATGTTGAAATAATACAACCATCAGAAGGGTCATCACTTCAACTTTTAGCAGCTGGAAAAGGAGACTTTGCAGTAAGTTATCAAGAAGATTTAACATATGCAAGAACATCAGACAGTCCGCTTCCAGTTAAAGCTATAGCAGCAATAATTCAACATAATACATCAGGTTTTGCATCTCCAAAGGAAAAAGGAATAGAAAGCGTTAAAGACTTTGAAAATAAAGTTTATGGTGGATGGGGAAGCCCATCAGAAGAAGCTATATTAAAGGCTGTTATGGAGAAAAGTGGAGCAGATTTTAGTAAGTTAAAAATGGTAGATGCAGGAACAGAAGATTTCTTTATAGCAACTAAGAATAACTTAGACTTCGAATGGACATTTGAGGCATGGACTAATATTGAAGCAAAGTTAAGAGGATTTGACATAAACTATATAGCAGTTAAAGATTTAGATCCAGCTTTAGACTATTACACTCCAATTATTGCAGCAACAGAAGATACTATTAATAATAAGAAGGATTTAGCTAAGAAGTTTATGGAAGCAACTACTAAGGGATATGAAGAAGCTATAGCAAATCCAGAAGAAAGTGCAAAACTATTAGTAAGTAAAGTTCCTGAAATCAGTGAAGAACTTGCAATAGAAAGCCAAAAGTATCTTGTAGATAAATATATGGAAGATACTAAAGTATGGGGAGAAATGAAAGATAGCGTATGGGATAACTATACAAAATTCTTATATAATAATAAATTAATTAATAAGGAAATGAAAGCAAGCGAGGCTTATACAAATGAGTTCTTATCAAAATAAGATTGTATTAAAAAATGTATCTAAGTCTTTTGATGAAATGGAGATATTAAGAGATATCAATATAGAAGTTAAAGAAGGAGAGCTTGTTTCTATTCTAGGACCATCAGGTAGTGGGAAAAGTACAATATTTAATATTTTAACTAGCCTTATAAGTAGTGATAATGGTGAAGTAGAAGTTAGTGGAGACCTAAGCTATATGTATCAAAAGGATATGATGGTACCCTGGAAAAAGGTTATAGATAATATAGGTATTCCACTTATATTTAAAGGCGATAGTAAGAAAAATTCAAGAGAAAAAGTAAAAAAACATATAGATGAATTTGGTCTTAGTGGATTTGAATATAAATATCCATCGCAATTATCTGGTGGTATGAAGCAAAGAGCAAACTTTTTAAAAACATATTTAACATCTAATGATATAATGCTTTTGGATGAACCCTTTGGGGCACTGGATTCCATGACAAGAAGAAAGATGCAAAAATGGCTTTTAGATTTAACTAAAAAGATGAATTCAACTATATTATTCATAACTCATGATATAGAAGAAGCAATTCTACTTTCAAATAGGATATATGTAATATCAGAAAAGCCAGCAATTATAAAAGGTGAAATAGAAGTTAATTTACCTAAGGAAAGAAATGAAGATATAGTTACTAGTGATAAATTTGTAGCTATAAAAAAAGAAATATTAGAGCTTATGTAAATAAAAAGATGCTGTTGTTATTGATTATAAATTTTATAGCATTGTATGATACTAAAAGTGAGAAAAGATATTATGTTATAATAGATGCGCCAGGACATAAGGAGTTCTTGAAAAATATGATTTCTGGAGCTGCAAGTGCAGAAGCAGCACTTTTAATAATTGATAGTAATGAAGGAATACAAGAACAGTCGAAAAGGCATGGATATATACTATCATTACTAGGTATTCAGCAAGTTTATGTTATAGTTAATAAAATGGACTTAATTAATTATGATGAAAAGAAATTTAATAATATAAAATCAGAAATGAATGCATTCTTAGAAAATTTAGGGGTGTATCCTAAAAAATATATTCCTATTTCAGCATATTATGGGGAAAATCTATCTAAAAAATCTGATAAGATGAATTGGTATAATGGAGAAACTGTTTTAGAAGCATTAGATTTATTTTATAAGGAAAAGGGATTAGAAGAAAAAGACCTTAGATTGCCAATACAAGATGTTTATAAATTTGATGATAGAAGAATAATAGTTGGAAGAATAGAATCAGGTAAAATATCAGAAGGTGATGAAATTATTATATCTCCAAGTAATAAAAAAACTAAAGTGAAGTCTATTGAGTATTTTATAGAAAGTGATAAGAAATCAATAGAGAAAGCAGGAAGAGCTATTGGTATCACTGTAGAAGATGAATTTTTTAATAAAAGAGGAGAAGTAATATCTCATGTCAATTCAAAACCTTTAAGTGGAGATACTATAGAAGGAAATATAAAATATATAGAAGAAAAAACGACTTAAAAAATAAAGCAAGATAAATAAATATTATAATAAGAAAGCCAAATATTTAAGTGATAATAAGTAAATATTATTAATTGTCAAGCCAAGTGGTACACTTAGCTTGACAATTTTATTATATGAGGAGAAGTTAAGATATTAGAAGAAATTTATTTCAAAGATATCAATAAATTATTAAATACAAAGAATATTATATGGAAAAAATTAATTGATATGGTAATATTATTATAAAGATAAATTTAAAATCTATGAAAAGGGGGAACTTGGCTTTAGAGCCGAGGAAGTATATGAGCAATAAGATTAGAATAGGTATTGTAGGTTATGGAAATATTGGTAAAGGTGTAGAATTAGCTTTAGAACAAAATCCAGATATTCAATTAGAGGCTATTTTTACAAGAAGAAATCCAAAAAAATTATTAACTACTTCAAAGGTAGTACATATTTCAGAGATTGAAAGTTATAAAGGGAAAATAGATATTATGATTCTTTGTGGGGGATCTGCTACTGATTTACCAAGACAAACACCTGAGATAGCAAAAATGTTTAATACAATAGATAGTTTTGATACTCATGCAAAGATTCCGGAATACTTTAATGTATTAGATGATGTAACTAAAAATGCTGGTACTATTTCACTTATATCAGTTGGTTGGGATCCAGGTCTATTTTCTTTAAATCGTCTTCTAGGTCAGGTAGTACTTAAAAATGGAAAAGATTATACTTTTTGGGGCAAGGGTGTAAGTCAAGGACATTCAGATGCTATTAGAAGAGTTGAAGGTGTTAAGGATGGAGTTCAATATACTGTACCGATTGAAAGCGCTATTGAAATGATTCGTACAGGAAAGAATACAGATTTTTCAGCTAGAGAAAAACACGAGAGAATTTGCTATGTTGTACCAGAAGATGATGCGGATTTAGATTATATTAAACATGAAATTATAAATATGCCTAATTATTTTTCAGATTATAAAACAACAGTAAATTTTATAACTGAAGAAGAACTAAATAAAAATCACAAGGGTATGCCTCATGGGGGATTTGTTATTCGTACAGGGGTTACAGGAGATGGTACAAAGCAGAGAATGGAGTTTAGTTTAAAGCTTGATAGTAATCCAGAGTTTACTTCTTGTGTGATATTATCTTATGCAAGAGCTGTATATAGATTACATAAAGAAGGTCAAACAGGAGCACGTACAGTGCTAGATATCCCATTTAGTTATTTATCTCCAAAATCAGGAGAAGAGTTAAGAAAAGAATTGTTATAAAATTATAATTAATATAGAATTTTTTTAATAAGAAATTAGTACAAAAATTAATGAAAAGTTAATATCAGCATTACCAACATTTTTAGTATCAATTTTAACTAAAAGTCTTTTAGGAACTGTGGTAGTTGGAGTTATATCAATGTTAGTAATAAAGTTAATATATTGAAAGGGATAAAGGGTTATGAGATTTAAAATATTACATACTAATGATGTTCACAGCAGGTTTGAAAATTTTGCTAGGATTACTACTAAGATAAAAGAGTTAAAAGATGAAAATACTTTGATTTTGGATGCAGGAGATTATCATGATTTTAAAGATGTAATGCTTCAAGGTACAGGAGGAAAAGCTGGAGCAGATTTGCTTTTAGAGGCAGGTTATGAAGCTATTGCAATTGGGAACAATGAGGGGTTTGAAGGGTTAGAGATTCTAAATTCTATGGTAAATAATAAGGAACTGCCATTCTTATCTTGTAACTTGGTTCATTTAGATGGAAGTAGTATAAAAGGGGTTAAAAGAAGTATAATAATTAATAAATCTGGAGTGAGATTTTTAATAATTGGAACATCACCTAATTTTAAAACATTTTTTCATCTTTTGGGTATGGATACTCTTGATTATAAAGAGCAAATTCAAAAAGAGTTAAGTGATAATGAAGGAAAATATGATGTATGTATTTTGCTTTCACATTTAGGACTTATTGAAGATACTGATATAGCTAATACTATGGAAGGAATAGATATTATAATTGATGGTCATAGTCATGACCTTATGTCAGAGCCAGAGATAGTTAAAAGTACTGTTATTCATATGTCAGGTTGTTATGGGGAGAATTTAGGAGTTTTAGAATTTGAGTATGATGGAAATATAACTAATATCAATGGAGTAAATATTAATATAAAGAATGTAGAGATGGATGAAAATATTCTAAAGATTATTGAGAAAAATAGAAAAATTGCAAATGATAATCTTGGAGTATCTCTTTATAATATAGATAGAGATATGTGGCATGATGTAGTAGAGGAGAATCCTATAACTAATTTATTAGCAGATGCTATTAGGGATGTATTAAATTGTGAGATTGGTTTAATTAATAGTGGGGTTATGAATAGTGGTATAAGAAAAGGAGAGGTATCTTTTAAGAAATTAATTGAAATATGTCCATCACCATTAAACCCAACTTATATGGAGATACAAGGTAAATATATACGAGAGGCTTTAGAGCAATCTTTAGATCCAGAGATTTGTTACAAAGACGGCGCAGGATCCGGGTTTAGAGGAAGATTTTTAGGAAGACTTCATATTTCAGGAGCTATAATTGAACATGATGGCAATCAAATCAATAGAATAATTGTAAATGGTAAGGAACTTGATGAAGAAAAATATTATAGAGTTGCTACTTCAGACTATTTACAAAGAGGTACTGGCTACAAAACTTTGGCTAATAATATAAATGTAAGATATAATGTAGAGTATCTTAGAATAGTACTTAGAGATTATCTATCTAGAGATATTTTTTTGGACAAATCTTATATTGATAGATGGATTAAAATATAAATTAGTGCATTACTTTTTGTTTTATTAAAATTCATATGCCTATATTTATCATATTGTGATAAATATATTTATTAATGTTTTTGATTATTATTTTTGCTGCTTTTTAAGAGCAGCTTTTTTTTATTCTTTAGACCAGTTATAAAAGTTTCCTCTTTGGATAGCTTTTTGTAATTTTCTTCCTTGAATATAGTCCACCAATGAACCATTAGCGTGATTTTGATAGGACTTACATATTGAATTAAAACTTATTGATAATTCAAATAAATATGAATATATAGATTTTAAGAATCATAAAACTACTATATACGGTGTTTAGCCTTAAGAATAAATACTATATATGGTATAAAAATAAAAGTCAAGACTTGAAAGTAAATTTTTAATTATGTAATATAGAGAAAGACAAAAAAGTAAAGGATAGGTGAAGCATGTTGATAGTTGTTGGTGGGATGATAGGTCTTGGAAAAAGTTCTGTAGCTGAAATTTTAGGGGATCACTTTAAATCAGATGTATTTTATGAAAGTGTAGATGATAATCCAATATTACCTTTGTTTTATAGTGAAAGTGAAGAAGAAATACAAAAAAAGAGATATCCTTTTTTACTACAACTTTACTTCTTAAATACAAGATTTAAAAGTATAAAGGAAGCATTAGTACATAATAATAATGTTTTAGATAGATCAATTTATGAAGATTGGTACTTTGCTAAGAAGAATATGGAGCTTGATAGAATTAATGATTTAGAAATGAAGATATATGAGGATCTTTTACATAACATGTTAGAAGAGCTAGAAGAACTTCCTAAGAAAGCTCCAGATGTAATGGTATATTTAAAAGGCTCCTTCGAGACTGTTTTAAATAGAATAGCATTAAGAGGAAGAGATTTTGAAATTGATGAAAGCTTAAAAGAATATTATCATTTTCTATGGAAAGATTATGATGCATGGGTAGAAAATTGTTATAATGCATCAGAAGTTTTAATAATAGATATGGATAAGATGGATGTAGTTAATAACGAAGAAGATAAAGAAAAGCTTATAGAATTAGTAGAACAAAAGGTAAGCGATTCAGAAAATGGC
>NZ_LBMX01000038.1:0-22350 GCF_001010885.1 Clostridium sp. C8
TACTATATAGGGTCCATTTTATACTTTATAGAATTTTTTATTTTATATTTCCATAAACACTAAAAATTAAAGCATATGAGTTTAGTAAAATAGAATTTTTATAAAAATATAGTTAATAATAATTTATAAACAAGCATTAAATAGAGGTGATACATATGAAAAAGATATATTTAAAAGATATTAAAATGCATCAAAATATTGAAAGTACTTTTATAGTAATAAAAATAATATCTTATGAAGTTGATAATTTCATTGCAGTTATTGGAGATAATTCTGGAGAAATAAAAGCTTATATAAAAAATATAAATGCATCAATAAATATAGGAGATGTTATATTAGTAAAAGGAAAATTAGCTCCAAAGTTTAAAGTTAATTTTATAAAAAAAGTTTTAGAAATAGATATTTTAGATTATTTACCATCAGTGAAAAGACCTATTAATGAAATAATGGATGAATTAAATAAAATAAGCAAAATTGAATTTAAAAGCTTAGAAGCAAAAACAATTGATGAATATTTTTTTGGCAGCTCAGAATTTTTAAATAAGTTTGAAAAAGCAATTGGAGGAGTGTTTAACCATCATAATTACATCGGGGGATTAGCAGAGCATACACTAGCAGTAACTTCACTTGCACGTGAATTTGCTTATAGATATAATTGCAGAAATAAAGAAATTGCAATATTAGGAGCAAAGTTACATGATATAGGAAAAATAAGAGAAATGAATTATGATAAACCCTTTAGTTATACCTTAGAAGGAGAGCTAGAAGGCCATATAGTTATAGGGTTAAGTATGTTAGATGAAGCCTTTAATAGCAATAAAGAAATATACTCTAGTGATTTTATAAATAGATTGAAGGCAATAGTAGTTCAACATCATGGAAAGCAAGAGTTTGGATCACCAAAGGAGCCTAATACCATGGAAGCATATATAGTTCATTATGCAGATTATGTTGATGCAACTCTAAATAAAATAAATATAATATGCGAAGATTTAGAAAGTGGAAGTTGGAGTGACTTTGACAAAAGAATAAATGGAAGAATATATATATAAATATATAATAAAGACTTAGATAAAATTTTATGATAAAAATAATATTCTAATATGGTACAATATATTAGGGGTGAAATTATGCTTGAAAACAGATGTTTTTGTGAAAAATGCAATAAAATTCAAAATATTAAAGTTGATAGTTGTACAGAAATTAAAGAGTTTAACATAGGAAAAGTAGCTTATAATAAGTTATATGGAAAATGCTCAGTATGTAATAATGAAGTATATTCATCAGAGTTATCTAAAAAGAATAAAAAGGAAATAAATAAGAAAATAAAAGAACTAGAAGATGAAGTAACTATATTAAAAATAATAGAAAGTAATAAAAAAGGTACTCTTGTATTAAGAGAAGATGAAAAAGATATACTAAATGAAATAAAAAGTATTTTATCAAAAAATAAAAAATAATATTTAAGTTATTAAATATTTACTAGTCTAATATAATATGGTGTAAAAGTATAATAATCTTAGGAGGACACTGATGTTAGACTTATTGGTATATCTAGATGAAGCTTTAATAAAAAATTTAAATTCAGTAATATTAAATGGATATATAGATATAAGAACATATAGGAGAATTAAGGATAGAACTATTGGAGGAAATATTAAGATAGGTGACAGGGAATCAAATGGCTCTGATTTTGGAAGTAAAAAAGATAAGATAGAGGGTTATAAAACCAAACAAGAAAGATGTGATGATCATTATGAAAATGGGAGTGATAGGAGTTTAGGTTTTGAAGGCCGTGATTTTGATAGAAATGAACAAGAAATTAAAAAAATTAGTACCATCTTTACTCTTCATGGTAGTTTATTAAATAGGATGTATGATAATAAAAACGTAAAAAAAATAAGCTATAAAGATATGGAAAGTGGAAATATTAAGGAAGGGGAATATGTAGAAGTTGATGGGTTTTTGAAAGAAACATCACTCCCTTTTTATATAGATACCTTGATTTATATCATAAACTGCTATGGGGCAGATTTTTTAAACACTTTATTAGAAAAAAAGAACTTGAAAAATTTAAATTTTAATATAATATGTAAGTTATTAGAAAGATTAAGAATGTCTATAACTTCAAGAGGAAGTCATGATCTCCTAATGCAAAATGAAGACATATCATTACTTTTAACAATAAATGAAAATAACTTTTTAAGTAATCATGCACATATGTTTAATTTGGTCCATTGTTCTTGCAAAGTATTTGGGAAGGTAATGATGATAAAAGAAGATGAAAATAAATGTATAAGCTTATTACGAAAGACTTCACAAGAAGAATATTATCAACAAGTAATAGATTCAATAGATCCATATTTAGAGGTATTAAAAGAAAATAATATAATTCTTCCTAAAAAACCAGAATGTAATATAAAAGGAAAAGTGATAATGATTTTACCAATAAGCATATGCATATAATAAAATAAGCATATGCTTTTTGTATAATTCATTATAAAATATATAACTATAATTTTTAATAAAAAAGATTAACATATACTTTTAATATAACTTATTATAGAAAGATAAAAATTTTTAATGTATAATTAGTTTTTAGTGAAGAACATAAAGAATAAAAGAAGAGAGGCAATAAAATGAAAATAGGATTTGACCATAAAAAATATCTTGAAGAACAATCTAAATATATACTAGAAAGAGTTAATAATTATGATAAATTATATTTAGAATTTGGTGGAAAACTTATGTTTGATCTACATGCAAAAAGAGTTTTGCCGGGATTTGATGAAAATGCTAAAATAAAGCTTCTTCAAAAATTAAAAGAAAAAGTTGAAGTTGTTATTTGTGTTTATGCAGGAGATATAGAAAGAAATAAAATAAGAGGAGATTTTGGTATTACATATGATTTAGAAGTATTAAGATTAATAGATGATTTAAGAACATATGAACTTGATGTAAATAGTGTAGTTATAACAAGATACGATGGACAACCAGCTACTACTGTTTTTATAAATAAGCTAGAAAGAAGAGGAATAAAAGTTTATAAGCATGAGGCTACAAAAGGATACCCAACTGATGTTGATACTATAGTAAGTGAAGAAGGATATGGAAAAAATCCATATATAGAAACAACTAAGCCTATAGTAGTTGTTACTGCACCAGGCCCAGGAAGTGGTAAGCTTGCGACTTGTTTAAGTCAATTATATCACGAAAATAAAAGAGGAAATGTTGCTGGATACTCTAAATTTGAGACTTTTCCAGTTTGGAATGTTCCATTAAAGCACCCCTTAAACATAGCATATGAGGCTGCTACTGTTGATTTGAAAGATGTAAATATGATAGATTCATTTCACGTTGATGCTTATAATAAGGTAGCTGTAAATTATAATAGAGACATAGAAAGTTTTCCGGTATTAAAAAGAATAATTGAGAAAATTACTGGAGAGGAATCAGTATATAAATCTCCTACTGATATGGGAGTAAATAGAGTTGGTTATGGAATTATAGATGATGAAGTAATAAAAGAAGCTTCTAAGCAAGAAATAATAAGAAGATATTTTAAAACTACTTGTGAATATAAAAAAGGATATATAGATAAAGAAACATCAGATAGAGCTAAGTTAATTATGGAAGAACTAAGCTTAAAGGAAACTGACAGAAATGTTGTAATTCCAGCAAGAGATTATTTAGCTAAACAAAGAAAGCTGCAAGGGAAAAATGATGGGATCTCATCAGTTGCATTAGAACTTGAAGATGGAAATATAATAACAGGAAAGAGCTCAGAATTAATGGATGCATCTGCAGCTGTAATATTAAATTCAATAAAGCATCTTGCAAATATATCAGATGAAATTCATCTTATTTCACCTGTAATATTAGAACCAATAAAAAATTTAAAATTGAAAACTTTAGGAATAAATAATACAGTTTTAAATTGTGAAGAAATATTAATAGCCTTAAGCATATGTGCAGCAACTAATCCTACAGCACAGGTTGCCCTTGAAAAACTGACTATGTTAAAGGGATGCCAAGCACACTCTACAACTATTATACCAACTAATGATGAACAAACCTTCAGAAGGCTTGGAATAGATATAACTTGTGATGCTGAATATCAAAGTGAAAATTTATATTATAATAATTAGTAATAAAAACCATCTTTTAAAGGATGGTTTTTATTATTTAAATTAAAAATTTAGGGAATACTATTTTTAATAGATTAGGAGGGTTTTTCAATGAATAATGATTTATCTGTTAAAATTATTCCTTTAGGTGGAGTAGGAGAAATAGGAAAAAATATTACAGCAATAGAAGCTGGTGAAGAAATAATAGTAGTTGATTGTGGAGTTGCATTTCCAGATGAAGAAATGTATGGAGTAGATTTAATAATTCCAGACATAACATATTTAATTCAAAACAAAGATAAGGTAAAGGGATTTTTTATTACACATGCTCATGAAGATCATATTGGATCAATTCCATATATATTAAAACAGTTAAATGTACCCATATATGGAACAAGATTGGCCTTAGCTATTATTGAAAATAAATTAAGAGAGCATAACTTAATAGAAACCAGTAATTTGATTAGTGTAAATCCAGGAGAAAATGTTGATTTAGAAAATATAAGCATTGAGTTTATCCAAAGTACACATAGTATAGCAGAATCTTGCTGTTTAGCTATAAAAACCCCACTTGGGGTTATATTTCATACTGGTGATTTTAAAATAGATTTAACACCTATAGATGAAAAAGTCATAGATATAAATAGAATTTCAAGTATAGGAAAAGAGGGCGTTATTTTATTAATGGCCGACAGTACTAATGTTGAAAGATCAGGATATACAATGTCAGAAAAATCAATAGGAAACACATTCAGAAAAATCTTTAGAAGTGCAAAGGGGAGAATAATTGTAGCGACATTTGCATCTAATATACATAGAATGCAGCAAATAATAGATGCGTCAATAGAAAATAATAGAAGAGTTTCTTTTTCAGGTCGAAGCATGGAAAATATTTCGAAATCAGCAAAAGAACTTGGATATCTTCATATTCCAGATGATATGTTAGTAGAAATAGACGATATAAAAAATTATTCAAATGAAAATATAACAATTATTACAACAGGAAGTCAAGGTGAACCTATGGCAGCCTTAGCAAGAATAGCTTTTGGAAACCACAGAAAAATAAAAATAGAAAGAGATGATTTATTTATAATCTCAGCATCCCCAATACCAGGTAATGATAAACTAATTTCAAAAGTAATAAATCAGTTATTTAAAAAAGGTGCGGATGTTATTTATGAAGATTTAGAAGAAGTCCATGTATCAGGGCATGCCTATAGAGAAGAGTTAAAATTGATGCACACACTTATAAAGCCAAAATACTTTATGCCTGTTCATGGAGAATATAGACATCTAAAACATCATAAAGATTTAGCAATTAGTCTTGGTATGGAATCTAAGGATATATTCATATTAGAAGTTGGAAACGTACTAGAGATAAAGCAAGAATCTGCTAAAATATGCGGCAAAGTAACTAGTGGAACTGTTTTGGTAGATGGATTAGGAGTAGGAGATGTAGGAAGTCTTGTTTTAAGAGATAGAAAGCATTTAGCACAAGATGGATTAGTAAATATTGTTGTAACAATAGAAAAAGAAAGTTACAGTATAATTGCAGGACCAGATATAATAACAAGAGGCTTTGTATATGTGAAAGAATCAGAAGAACTAATTAAGGAGTTAAAACAAATTGCAACAGAAGAACTTCAAAATTGTTTAGATGATAAAATTATAGAGTGGTACTTAATTAAAACAAATGTTAAAAAAGCTTTAGAAAGATATATTTATGACAAAACAAAAAGAAGGCCTACAATAATCCCAATAATTATGGAAATTTAATATAAGATAAAAATCTACAATAATAAGTTATTTTAATATAATATTATTGTAGATTTTTAATTGAATCATATATATAATAGATATTAAAAAGTAAATAGGAGGGGTTTTATGAAAAACGTAGCAGCATTTTTTGATATTGATGGGACTATATACAGAGAAGGTTTAATTACAGAAGTATTTAAAAAAATAATAAAATATGAACTAGTCAGCGAAAATAAATGGTATAAAGACGTAAGACCTTCATACATAAAATGGGATAAAAGACAAGGTGATTACGATACCTATCTACTAAAAATGGTAGATGTTTATGTTGAAGCAATAAAAGGAATAGATAAGTATCATATAGATTATATAGCTAAAAAAGTTATAGAACAAAAGGGAGATAGAGTGTACACTTTTAGTAGAGAAAGAATAAAGTGGCACAAAGATCAAGGACATATAGTAATTGCAATATCAGGCTCTCCAAGTGAATTAGTAAAAGAAATGTCTATGAAGTATAATATGGATGATTATAAAGGAACAGTTTATGAACTAGATAATAATAATAAGTATAGTGGTGATGTAATTCCTATGTGGGATCATGAAAGTAAGTTAAATTCAATTAATGAATTTCAACAAAAATATAATATTGATTTAAGTAAAAGCTATGCCTATGGAGATACATCGGGAGATATAAGTATGTTCAAATCAGTAGGTATACCATATGCAATAAATCCAACAAAGGAACTCTTAAGCAAAGTTATGGAAGATGAAGAAATAAAAGAAAAGATAAAAATCATTGTAGAACGTAAAGATGTAACTTATAATTTAGATATAAATTGCATAAACATTTTATAAATTGCGAAGCAATTTTTAAGTGAAAAGTTAATAGTGAAAGAGTGAAAAGGTAAGGATGTTTTGCTGTGCAAAACTTAAATTTAGTCGTTGCAAGGCATTGAATACTTAGTGAAGTTGAGTGTAACGATAATGAAGATTGACTGAGGGAGATGTTCATTAACTTTTTTCTCTCTTAACTCTTTCACTTTTTACTATTTTGCTTTGCAAAATATAACAAAGGGGAGTACTATGATAACTATTGATAATAAACTTATAGAAGAAAAGCTAAAGCAGCTAAAAAAGGCTATTGAAATAGCAGGGGGAAAAGAATTTTTAAAAAGTATAAGAAGTGATAATGAATTGGCACTTTTTATACTGCAAAGTGCTTTTCAAAATGAATATTCATGTATAGAAGTTTTAGGGAAAAAGTATTCTATTTTAGAATTACTAAAATTAAAATTAGAATATGAAAAAAGCTATATAAAAGATAAGAAAAAATATGTTCAAAAAATAGCTTTTAAAATTAAAGAATATAATACTTATTTAGATTCCTTAATTAGAAAATATAGAAAAAATGGTGGCATAAAAGAATTTATAAGTATTAAAAATGAAATAGAACTTAGATATGAAATAGATATAAATAATTTTATATTATCTAGTATAATTAAAATTAATAATGATATAAATAATGATTATTATGGTGAATATTTAAATTCTAAAAAGGAAGATTTTATAAATGCTATAGTAACTAGTATAGTTTAAATTTTATAATAAAATTGACTCTTAAGGGCAAACTATAAGTGTAAAGTAAAACCTTAGGAGGGATTAAATATGAATAAACTAATGAAAAAGATGAAAAGAAATTTTAAAAGAAAAAGAATGAAAAGTAATTTAGTAATGGAGATGGCAGAAGATTTTATGGATGTTGTTCAAAATGCTAAATTATATAAGAAAATGAAAAAAGCTAAAAGAAAATTTAAATAATCAAATAAAAAACAACTTAAGAAACAAAGTATAGCTTTAACTTAAGTTGTTTTTTTATTTATATTAGTACATTTGATTTATTTTAAAACCCATGTTTGTAAAAGATTCTTTAATTAAATTTATATGCTCAATACCATTAGTTTCAACAGTAACTTCTAACAAGACATTCTTTAATCTATTTGAGGCTTTAAATTGGTTATGCTCAAGCTGAACTACATTTGCATTAAGTTCTGAAAGAATTTTAGATATTTCAAGTAATTGTCCAGGGGTATCAGGAAGCTCTATAGAAAAACAAAATAATCTACCTCTTTCAACTAATCCGTCATTAATTAAAGAAGAGATAGTAATCATATCTATATTTCCGCCACTAATTATAGGAACAATCTTTTTATCTTTCATATTAAGTTTTCTTAATGCAGCGAGAGAAGCAGCTCCAGAAGCTTCTGCAAGTAACTTATGTTTTTCACACAATATTAAAAATGCTTCAGCAATTTCTTTGTCAGAAACAGTAATTATATCATCAACATATTCTTGAATTATTCTATAAGTTAAATCTCCTGGGCATTTAACAGCTATACCATCAGCAATGGTATTAACTGAATTTAAAGAAACTAAACTTCCATTTTTAAAGCTTTGTTCCATAGCATTTGCACCTTCTGCTTGAACTCCTATTATCTTTATTTTAGGATTAATTTCTTTTGCAGCTAATGAAATACCACTTATTAATCCACCACCGCCAATTGGACATAATATTACATCTACATCTTGCATTTCTTCTAAAATTTCTAAAGCAATTGTACCTTGTCCGTAAATAACATTTATATCATTAAACGGATGTATAAATACTGAATTATTATTTTCTTCAATACTCTTAGCCTTTAAAAAGGCATCATCATAGCAATTACCATACAATACAACTTCACCACCAAAGTCTTTAGTAGATTGTATTTTAAGATAAGGAGTAGTCCTTGGCATAACTATTGTTGATTTAACTCCTAATAATTCAGCAGCATAAGCAACTCCTTGAGCATGATTCCCAGCCGAAGAACAAACAACTCCTTTAGACTTTTCATCATCACTTAATGAGCGTATCTTATTAAGAGCCCCTCGTATTTTATAAGCTCCAGTAACTTGTAAGTTCTCACATTTCATATAAACTGAACAATTTGAAAGTTTTGAAAAAGTTGGGCTGTATAAAATAGGAGTTTTATTAATTACATCTTTAATTTTTTCTCTTGTTTCCTCAATTTTTTTAAAATGCATAAGCTTCCACCTCAAGTAATTTTTGTAATAAAATTATTATAGCACTACTTTACAAATATATGAAGAATTTAAATTTATTTAAAAGTATATTTAGCGATTAAATAATAAAAAATAAGTATATAAATAAGTAAAGGAGAAGTGATTATGAAGGAAGTTTACAATGATTTAAATAATATTGGTAATTTTACAAAAAATGCTGTAAAGGAATTTGAAAACAATATAATAAGTAAAACTAATTACTTAGAAACTATAGAAAGCAATTCAAATTTCAAAAATAATTATAGTATTAAGGAGAAAAAAGATGATTAATAATTTTCCAAAGGAGTTTCCTCCACAACATCAAAATGCACAACCAGGAATAGAAGAAAAAATGAATCCTAATCCTATTTATAAAATAGAAGAATTATGCAAAGGATCAAATAAATTAAAAGATAAAGTTGCAATAATAACAGGTGGTGATAGTGGAATAGGAAGAGCTGTATCTTTAGCTTATGCAAAAGAAGGAGCGAAAATAGCAATTATTTATTTAAATGAACATGAAGATGCAGAAAAAACTAAAAAGCTTATAGAAGATATAAATGGTGAATGTATTTTAATAAGTGGAGATATTGGAGATGAAAACTTTTGTATTAATGCTGTAAATACAGTTATAAAAGAATTTAATAAAATAAATATATTAGTTAATAATTCAGCAGAACAACATGTATGCAATGCATTAACTGATATAACCAAAGAACAATTTGATAGAACATTTAAAACCAATGTGTTTGGAGCTTTTTATATAACTAAAGAAGTTTTAAAGCATTTAAATGCTGGAGATTGTATTATTAACACAACATCAGTAACGGCTTATCATGGACATAAAACATTAATTGATTATTCAATGACTAAAGGAGCCTTAACTTCATTTACAAGATCATTAGCATTAAATTTAGCAGATAAAAATATAAGAGTAAATGCAGTTGCTCCAGGGCCAGTATGGACACCTCTTATACCAGCTTCTTTTGATATGACTGAAGTTTCAAGTTTTGGCAAACAAAGCCCTATGAAAAGAGCGGCACAACCAGTAGAATTAGGTGAAAGCTATGTTTTCTTAGCTAGTGATGGAGCTTCTTACATAACTGGAGAAACAATTCATGTTAATGGTGGAGAAATAGTAAATTCATAAAGAATTAAAAAGCATATTTAGATAAAATCTAAATATGCTTTTTAATATTTAACTATGTATCATATAAAAGTATCATATAAAACAAATTTATATGATATAGTAAAAAAAATTACATTTTCTTGAGAAAATATGGTAAAAAATGTTTGCGTATGATATCATAATATTGGTTATTATATATAAATTTCTATTTCACACTAATTATTAAATAGAGGGTGGGCTAAATATGAGTAACTTAATTGATTTTTGTTTAAAAAGTTCTAATATAAATTTAGATAATGTAGACAATATATATTTTATAGATAATTTATTAAATAATAATAAGATAGCAGTAGGTGTTTATAATTTTCCAGAACTAAAATTGATAAAATCGAATCAAATTTATATAGATATATTAAATAATAGTAGTATAAAAATAAAAAAGGATTCGGAATTTAAATTAAAGGAAATAAAGGAAATAGGAGCAGATAATATTTTAATAGATATTCTGAAAAAATCTATTGAAACTCAAGAAATGCAATGTTCCGAATATATATATTTTCATAATATTAATGGAAGTTCCGAATATTTAAAATGTATAGTAAATCCAATAATAAAAAATAATACAATAAAATATCTAACAATAACTTTTATAAATGTAACTAAAGATGTGTTAAACAATACAAGGATGGAAAAAGAAATAGAAAAGCTTAAAAAGGAGAAGGAAGAGTTACAAGAGGAAAATAATAAATATAAAAATATAATTGATAATATTAGTGATGGTATATTTTTAGCAAATAAAGATGGCAAAATAGAATACTTTAATAAAGCTGCAAGGAAATTTATATATAATAATAATGTTAGTTATATAGGAGAAACTCTTGCACATACTAATTATTATGATTTAAAGGGAAACAAAATTTCTTTAATTGATTTACCCAATTTTAAAGCCCTGCAAGGTCAACAGATATTAAGTATGAGACTTATAGTTGAAAGACCAGATATAACTATAAAAACAGATATAAGCAGTAATCCTGTATATGATAAAGAAAATAATATAATTGGATCTGTATCTAGTATAAGGTGTTTAAATGATTCCTTAAAAGTCGAAAAATGTCTAGAAAAACAAAGAGACGGCTTCTATAATATAATAGATAATTTAGATTTATTGATTTGTAGATTTTCTTATCCAGATTTTAATATAATACATTATAATAAAAAGGTTAAGGAAGAAATATTAGAGATTGATAAATGTAGTGATAAATTATTTATGCAAATTCCTTATAATGATAAGAAAAAAATAAATATAATAAAATCTAAGAAAACTATGATTAGTGGTAGTACAATTAAAACATTAATTAATAAAAAAGAAAGATATATAGAAACTTTTTATCAGCTTATATATGATAATAACAAAATTCGTGAAGTAGTAAAAGTAGGAATAGATATAACAGATAAAATTGGATATCAGAAGGAACTAGAAACAATTTTAAAAACTCAAGAGGAATTCTTTTCATTTATTGCCCATGAATTTAGAACTCCTTTAACTGTGATGAGCTCAACAACTCAACTAATAAATCTTCTATATAAGAAAGATTTACCTGAAAAAGTACAAAACTATATAGATAAAATAAATTTGAGTGTTTTACAGCAACTAAGACTTGTAAATAACCTTTTAGACATTACAAAAGCAGGATCAGGATATTTAAACATAAATTTAAGAAATTATGATATTGTAAGTATGTCAAGATTAATTACAGAATCTGTAAGGAGCTTTGCAACAAGAAAAAATATAAACTTAGAATTTAAATGTGATTTTAATGAAAAAGTTATAGCAATAGATGATGAAAAATATGAACGAATACTACTAAACCTACTATCAAACGCTCTAAAATTCACTAAAAATGGGAAAAAGGTAATTGTTAAGATAGGTTATGAATGTGAATTTATAAGTATAGATGTAAAGGATGAAGGAGTAGGCATTCCTAAAGAAAAACAAAAAGTTATTTTTGATAGATTTGGTCAGGTAAATAATGAGCTGACGAGAAAGTCAGAAGGAACTGGAATAGGTTTATGCTTGGTAAAATTATTAGTTAATGCTATGGGTGGGAAAATAGAATTAACTAGTGATACGGGAGTAGGTAGTAATTTTAGAATTTTGCTTCCAGATAAAAAAGTTTTAGAAGAAACTAAAGTAGTAGATATGAATCTTATGGATAATAGGTTGATTCAAACAATGGATATTGAGTTTTCCAATATATATTTTGAATAAAAATTAAAATAAAAGAGAACCAAATTTTGGTTCTCTTTTATTTTATAGATTTCATAAATTTTTTATAGGCTATAATAGCTGCCCCAATTGCTCCTGCATATTGACTTAATTCATCGGTTACTACATCAAGGTCTAAATGCTCGCTTAAAATATTTCTAAATGAATTTGAATTTGCAAGTCCACCCGTAAAAAATACATCATTTTGTAATTTTAATCTTCTAGCAAAGTTTGCGGTTCTTTTAGCAATTGAATCAATAACTCCTAAGGCTATGTCCCCTCTAGCTACATCCTTTGACAAAAGACTAATAATTTCACTTTCAGCAAAAACTGTACACATGCTAGAAATATTAACTTTATTCTTATCCTTAACAAACTCATCTATATTACTAATATCTTCTTCAAGAATACGCATCATAACTTCAATGAACCTTCCTGTTCCAGCAGCACATTTATCATTCATAATAAAATCTATCACATTTAATGAATTATCAAGTTGTATTACTTTACAATCTTGTCCACCTAAATCTATAATAATTCTAGTTTTTTCATTTAAAAATGCTGCACCTTGAGCATGACAAGTTATTTCAGTAACTGTTTTATTAGATTCCTTTAATAAATTTCTTCCATAACCAGTAGTAATGGTATATTTAATATCTTTACTAAAAAGTTTATTATAAACTAAATAAATGCTTTCCTTTGGCTTGGCCGATGTTCTTATTTTATAGGTGTTGATTATTTTTTCGCCATCAAATATAGCTCCCTTAGTATATGTTGAACCCGAGTCAATTCCTAAAGTGTAAATATTCATAATATATCCTAAAGCATTTCAATAAATGCTGCCATTCTTGTATTTAGTTGTCCAATATCACCATTAGAGAAATCTGTTTCTACACTCATATAAGGAATATCTTTTTTAGTATTAACAAATCTTTTAATTGATAAGGTTTCAACATTATAAGTGTGGCAAGCGGTTAAGATTACGTCAATTACTGCATCAACTTTATATTCATCAATCATCTTATCAAGAAGTTTAATACGATTTGGGTTAGGAGTCATGCAAGAGCAGCCAATAGACAAATATTTCTTTGCTAATGCATCATATACATCAGGATTATCTTCATCTACTAAGTCCTCAATAGCTTTTGCACCACTACAATTTTCAAATGCAACAACATAAGCACCATTTTCTTCTATAGCTTTAATAACCTTTTCAGTTGCTGTTCCAAGGGGACAACCGGTTATTAAAATTCTAGGCTTAGATTCATATTTCTTTACACTTGCATATTCATTTTTAATTTTATAAACTAGTTCATTTAATTGTTTTGGTATTGCTTCTTTATCAAAAGCAAAAGTTGTCCCATTTAAGACTTTGAAAATATCAACTCCAGTTACTGGTACAGGATCTAATTTTCCTAATTCATAAAATTCTTTAAGAGCTTTTCTTTCATTATTTTTTATTTTTATGGCTTTTTTTATATTTTCTTCTAAAATTTCAGTATCAAATTGTTTTTCTAAAGTATTTTTTAATTTTATAATCTCATTTTTCCAAAGCTTAAGACCATCTTCACTTTGAGAATTTGGAAGTTCCATAACATGAACAGGCTTAAATTCAGAAAGATATTCATACATCTTTTTCTTTCCATCACAAGTTGTTTCGCCAACAACTAAATCAGAAAAATAGAAAAATGGGCATTTATCTGTCTTACCAAACCCGTAACTAGATTTTATTAATGGACATAAGTTACGTGGTAGATCTTGTTCAGCATCTGGAATGGTTTCGTCTGAAGATGCACATAAAGAGACAGTTGAGGCTCCCATTGCTAAAGCTATTTCTTGAGGAAAGTAGGTACAAAATACTCCTATAAGAGGTATATCTTTTTCTTTTTGTTCTTTTGCCGTAATGAATGAATTCCTTCTAATTTCTCCGAAGGTTTCAAAAATTTCAGGTAATTCTTTTTGTATTTTCATAAATTTCAATCTCCCTTATAATTTAATAAATATTAAGTAAACATAAAATATGTTTACTTAATATAGTTTATACAGTTAAAAATAAAAATAGTATTTTAAATTTACTAGTATATTGATATTTTAACATGAAATTACATACAGGAAAACGTTTTAATAAGATATACCTTATATATATTAAATTTTACTATTTATAAGAAATAATTTTTTAATCTAATAACTTAATTAAGTTATTTTTATTAAAAAGTTGTATTTTATAAGAAAATGGTAATATTTTTATAAAATGATATAATTATATTGTTTGGAGGGATACTTTATGGATGAAAAAACAAATGTAATGCGAATTTTAGATAAAAAGAAAATTAAATATACCAGTTATTCTTATGTAAATACAGATGCTATAAGTGGAGTAGAGGTAGCTAGTGTTCTAGGGCAAGACCCTAAACAAGTTTTTAAAACTCTTGTAACAGCAGGTAAATCAAAAAACTATTATATATTTGTAATACCTGTAGAAAAAGAATTAGATTTAAAAAAAGCGGCTAAAAGTGTTGGTGAAAAATCTATTGAAATGATAAAATCAAAAGATTTATTACCTCTAACTGGATATGTTCATGGTGGATGCTCGCCAATCGGAACAAAAAAACAATTTATTACTACGATTGATATATCAGTTAAAGATCTTGAAACATTTATTTTTAGTGCTGGTAAAATAGGATATCAAGTAGAATTAAGTTTAGATGATCTTAAGAAGGTTATTAGAGTTCAGTTAGCCGATTTAGTATAAATAATTTAATTATAAGATTTATTTAAAATATAAATATAAAATATCATTATAGGGTATTAGAATTAATATAATAAGGATATATCATTAGCGTATTTAAAATACGTTAGTGATATATCCTTTTATTTTAGTGAAAAGCTTAATTAATTATTACCTATATTCTTTATTGAATCAAATAGCTTAGAGAAAAAATTACCTATTGCAGCAAATATTCCTTGGAAAAAGCTACTATCTTGAATATCTTTACCAGAGTTTTTTAGAACTTCTGAAATTTGATTACCTATATTCTTTAAAGTTTCCTTAACAGTACTATAATCTATATCCAAATCATTTATGTCAGTCATTAAAGCTTTTATTTGCTCTTTTTGCTCATCAGATATTTCTACTGTATAGTTATTTGTAATACCTTCAACTATCTTAGAAATTTCTTCACTATTTTTTGGAGCTTCCTTTATTATTTTTGTTTTTACATCATTAATAACTTTAGCGGCTTCATCATATCCAATTTCTTCTCCAAGAGCTGAAGTGGTTTCAATTTCTTCTTGAGCTGCTTTTTTGTTTTTTAATGATAATTCTTCACCTTTAGCACTTTCAAAACCTTTTAATATTCCAGATAATGCAGAAGTACCTGTGACTGGAAAAGGTGAGCCTGCTTTTACTTCAGCATTAGTTATCCCAGAAGTAACTAATGCATTTGATAACATAAGAGAAGTAACTTCAGTTAAATTATTAGATTGTACTTGTATTCCACCGTTATTAGTAATCTTAACATAAGAAGAAGAGTAGCAACCACCTTCATAATTTGATTTATCGTTAGGATCAAGACCTAACTGTTTGATTATATCATTATTAGTTATTCTATCTACACTAACTTCATTTTCTGAAACACCAAATTCTTTAAGCATTTGAACTTCTTGTGCATCTGTTAAGTCAATCCCAAAAGTAACTCTTTCTTTATTTTGAGCTTGTACAGTAAAACTAAATAAAGAAAAAGCAATAGTACATGATGTAATTAGCTTTAGTATATTCTTTTTCATAAAAATCTCCTTTTAAAATATAAAATACTTTACTTTAATATTATTAAAGTAAGTTAGAAAATAGAAGACCTTTAAGATTTATTTAAGAATTTACTAACAAAAAATTAAAATAAAAAGACATAGGATTATTACTTATGTATAAATATCCCATATCTTTTATAATATATTTAAAGAATATAAAGTAATTAAATTTAAAAGGCTCCAGAATCTCCGCCACCACCACCAGAGAAGCCTCCTCCAGATGAAAAATCATTAAAGCTATTGTTGCTAAAATCAAGCCCATTATTAAAATTAGAGTTACTATTATGATTATTATCTGCAATATTGTGTATTTCATTAAATAGAAATGCATTAGTAATATAATAACTATAAAAAGTATTATTAAAATTATTGTCATAAGAATAATTTTCTTTAGAATCAGTTAAATCCATTTCTAAATCATAATTACTTATTCCTAATGCAGAAGCATATATTATTGATTCTTTTATATTATTTATATCTTTATTATCTATTAATGATAATAGATATTTTTTATAAGCACACCATTGAAGATATTCATTATAAGCATCGTTACTTAATACTTCTTTATTTTTTATAATTATATAGTAATTATGGAGTTTTCCATTTAGTCTTATTTCATTTATAAAATCCCAGTAGGAATTATAAAAGTTTTTAGCTATATTTTTACTTTCATCAACTTTTATTTTTATAGAGTCAAATGAAAATTCGTTTTTATTATCTTCATAGGTTTTAAACCAATCCATTAAAACTTTTAAATGTGAATATTCACATTTGGAACTATCTTTTATTCTTTTAAACTTAACAGTAACAAGTTCATTTCCATTTGATAAAGTACTATCTAACTTATAAAATCCCTTATTTGCAAGATACATTAAAGTAGAAGGAACTATAGATAAATCAATATTATTTTTATCATATAAATATGCTACTAAAGCAGGACTTGTATTAGAAGGCGGATAAGGCAATACATCATCTGATGTAAAAATAAAATTTGATCTATATTCATTTAAAGCTTCATTGAAAATTCTTTTTGATCGTTTATTATAAAGATAAAAAGTTATAGCTATTATAATAATTAGTGAAGATGGAATTAGTATCGGTAATAATACACTAGGAGAATCTTTTTCTCCATAATTTTGTATATTACCATCAAAAATATTTGAATCACTATTTTTTTCTGCTATTGGAATCGTAAGAAATTCAGGATGAAATTTTAAATCAATTCCTAAATCGGAAGTTAAATTTTCACCAGCAATTTTAATTTTATTTTCTGATGTTTCAGTATTAAAATTTCCATCACCGTAAACAGTATAATATAAATTGTTAGCATTAAAGTTAGCTGAATTTAAACTTATATTTAGTTCAATATTATTAACAGGATTTTCTTTTGATGCAGTGTAAAAACTCCAATTTAAAGAACTAAAATCTACATACTTTATAGCAGCAGAATTTATTAAGTACTCAACTTTAAATTTTTTTTCTTCATTACTACTTTTAGAATAAATTTTAACTTGAAGCTTATCATTAGAATTTATAATTTCATAGCTATTATTTGACTCATCATTTTTTTCTTTCAAAGCATAAGTTCCATTCTTATCTTCGACAGTTACGTTATTAATTGAATAACCGCTGGATCCATTTAAATTTAGATTCAAATAAATACCATTAAAATCACCATTAAAAGTATAAGAAAACTCGTCATTTACAATAATATCCCCATTACTTTGTATTTCTGCATTTATAAGTAACCTATCAATTGAATAATTTTTAGTATCTGCAGATACAGTTATGGGAATTGTAAATAAAAATAATAAAATTAAAGTGTAAGTTAGCTTTTTCATAATATCTACCCCCTTATATTTACTAGAATATCATATAATATGTATTTTCTCCATATTACTAAATAGTATTAAGATAAAGTTCTTTTGTTAGACGTTTTCATTTATAAAATAAATGCTATATAATAGTATATATAATAATCATAAGGGAGGATAAATTTATGAAAAGAATATTTGAATTAACAACAAGTGATATTGAAAATCTAAATAAAAACACACTAAAGGATATAATAAGTAAGTCTGAAGGAAGAACTGTTATGTCTGAAACTATTATTAGCTATACTCCATATATAAGGGAGGTATCTAACTTAGAACTTGCTGCAAGTTTTGGAGCTGATATGATTACTTTAAATACATTTAATTTTGAAAAACCTTTTATTTTTGGTATAGATGGTGGAGCTAATTTACTTTCATCAATAGATAATTTAGCTAATAAAATTGGAGAGCAAATTAGAGATAACTTAACTAATAAAGATTATATAAAGAATATTAAAAAGTTAGTTGGTAGAATGATAGGAGTAAACTTAGAGCCTGTACCAGAAGGAAGTACTTATGAAAGAGGGTATAGATTGAATATAGAAAATCTTAATAAAGTTAAAGAATATGGATTTGATTATATAGTTATAACAGGTAATCCTAATACAGGAGTTACAGAAAAAACTATTTGTGATGGAATAAAGCTTGCTAAGGAAGTATTAGGGGATAGCACTTTAATAATAGCAGGAAAAATGCATGGAGCAGGTAGTGGGAATATATATGATGAAAAGTCTATAAAAAGTTTTATAGACTGTGGTGCAGATGTTATATTAATCCCAGCCCCAGGAACAGTCCCAGGATATGATTTAGATTTAGCAAAGAAAATAATTACTCTTGTTCATGATAATAATGCTCTTGCAATGACTACAATAGGAACATCACAAGAAGGTGCAAGTAAAAGCATAATAGAACAAATAGCTTTAAATTCAAAAATGGCAGGAGCTGATATTCAACATATTGGAGATTGTGGAACTTTTGGAATAGCATTGCCTGAAAATATCATGGCACTTTCAGTAACAATAAGAGGAATTAGACATACTTATAGAAGAATGGCTCAATCAATCTTAAGATAATATAAATATTAAATAAAGTAGACATCTCATAATATTAAAATAATAAGATGATGTTGCAGAATAATACTAATATTAAATATATATCTATAATTTAATATTACGCGAAAGTTTTCTAGTTAACACAGCATAAATCTTTATCAAAATGATAACTAGTTCTCAAATTGATATCAAATTATATTTAGAAAATGTGTTATTATAATTAAATATAACTTGGCATATTCATTGCTTATATATAATAAATAATGTAAAGAAAAGCTATATTATTTAAATATAAGAAAGTGAAGTGAAGCTAATGTCATTACTAATAAAGAATGGAACAATTGTAACAGCAAGTGAAACATATATAGGTGATATATATATTGAAGATGGCATTATAAAAGAAATTGGTACTTGTATAAATGAAGAGGCACATGAAGTAATTGATGCTAAGGGTAAATATGTGATACCAGGTGGGGTAGATGTTCATACCCATTTAAACTTAGATGTAGGAATTGCAGTTGCAAATGATGATTTTTACACAGGAACAGTTGCAGCAGCTTGTGGTGGAACCACTACAATAGTTGATCATATGGGCTTTGGACCTAAGGGATGTAACTTAAAGCATCAAGTAGATGTATATCATGGATATGCAGATAATAATGCAGTAATAGATTATAGTTTTCATGGAGTAATTCAACATGTAAATGAAGAAATACTTAAGGAATTGGAAAGCATAGTAAAGGATGAAGGTATCCCAAGTTTTAAGGTTTATTTAACATATGACTATATGGTAAATGATGAAGAAGTATTAAAAGTACTAAATAAATTAAAAGAACTTAATGGAGTTACTACTGTTCATTGTGAAAATCATGGCAGCATAAAGGTACTAAAGGATTATTATGTGAAAAATGGATTAAAAACTCCTAAATATCATCCTTTAAGTAGGCCAGTAGAAGCAGAAGGTGAAGCTGTAAACAGAATGATAAATTTATCATCAATGGCAGGTGATTCACCTTTATATATAGTTCATTTATCTTCAAATTTAGGATTAAGCTATATAAAAATGGCAAGAGAGAGAGGGCAGAATATATACTCAGAAACATGCCCTCAATATTTAGTTTTAGATGATAGCAAATATGAATTAGAAAATAATGAAGGCTTAAAATATATCATGAGCCCTCCTTTAAGAAAAGAAGAAGATATAAACTCCTTATGGAAAGGAATTAAGGATGGATATATACAAACTATAGCAACAGATCATTGTCCTTTTGCATTTAATAAGGATAAGCAGCTTGGAAAAGATGATTTTACAAAATGTCCTAATGGAGCACCAGGAATTGAAGAAAGAATACCATTAATTTTTTCAGAAGGAGTAATGAAAGGGAAAATTAACATTAATAAGTTTGTTGAAGTTTGCTGTACAAATCCTGCTAAAATTTTCGGATTATATCCTAAAAAAGGTTCAATACAAGTAGGGTCAGATGGAGATATAGTTATAATTGATCCAACTATAGAAAAAGAATTAACAATAAAAGATTTACATTCAAATGTTGATTATACTGCTTACGAAGGAATAAAAGTAAAGGGTTATCCTATTTATACTATTTTAAGAGGGAATATTATAGTGAAGGATAATAATTTTATAGGAAAAAAAGGTAACGGTAAATTTATAAAAAGAAAAATAAGCTTATAAATATAAATAATCTCTAATTTTATAGTTATATTTTTACAAAAAGAGGCTATGCACTAAAGTAGTGTTGAGCCTCTTTTTATTTTCTCCCTTTTTAAAAAATCTATTAAAACTAAATGTTTAAAATTATTGTGTCGAATATGTAAATGTACAAATATAATAAATATTATTAATAGATTCTAGAGGGGTTACATGAAAAAAAGTAAATATAAACCAAAGGAAAAAGATAAAAATAGAAAAGTTGAATTGTATCCTGCAATTAAAATCACTATAGATGGAAACAAATATGGATATATAAATAAGGAAGGAAAAGAAATTATTCCTTTTAAATTTATGAATGCATATAATTTTAACCAATATGGTTTAGCCATTATCACTGAAGAAGGAGGATATGGGATTATCAATTCTGAAGGTACTTATATAGTTAATGCTGAATATAGCTTAATAAATCCATATTCAGAAGGTAGAAGTATTTATGTGGAAAATACCTCTATGGGAATATTAGATGAAAAAGGAAATAAGCTGAATAATGTATTATATGATTATATAGGCAACTATAAAAATGGATATGCAGTAATGGGGAAAATATATAAAAATAACTGTAGATATGGTTATTTAAATTTAAATGGGGATGTAGCCTATGAAGCCAAATATATTGAAGCAAGTGATTTTAATGAAAATTATGCATTGGTAAAAATCAAAGATATGGAGTATTCATTAATAGATACTAAAGGTAATATTATAAATACTTATAATTATGAATATGTAGGTTCATATGGAAATGATCTAATGGTATTTTCTATATTATTAGGAGGTCCTTATGGATATATAAGTAGGGATGGTAAAATAGTTATTCAGCCAATTTACTCATATGCAAAAGAATTTATTGATGGAATTTCTATAGTTAGTACATCTGATGAAATAGATAAATATGGAGTAATAGATAAGTTAGGTCATCCTATTTATGGAGAAATATATAGTGATATCAAATATTTAGGAGAAGGAAGACTAGCATTAGGATTACCAATAGGAAAAACTAAATTACAAAGTAGAATTATTTATGCCGTTGGTGATGACAAAGGAATTATTTTAACAAAGTTCAAGTTTTTTAAAGTAAATAATTTTTTAGATGGAATAGCATCAGTATCAGATTCAAGAAAAACTTTTTTTATAAATAAAGATGGGAAAGAATTAAATAATTTACCCTCATTTTTAGGTAGTGGTGAATTATATTTACTGGGAGATATAGTGCAAGCTTACGTAGATTATTATATTTATTATTTGGATAAAAATAATAAAATAATTTATGGACCTAATAAAAAAATAAAATTAAATGAGGTTTATTCAATTTCTATTGAAAAATATAGACCAAATATAAACTATTTAATATATATGCCTACCATTTATGGAATGAATAATAAGGAGGCTCAAAATCAATTAAATATAGAATTAATGAAATTATCAATTTTCAATCCACCAGATGATGATATATATGTACAAAAACAATTTATAATTACAGATAAAGAAATATGGAGCTGTCGCATTAGT
>NZ_LBMX01000039.1:0-9649 GCF_001010885.1 Clostridium sp. C8
GCTATTTTCTGAACCGCTTACGAACAAAAGCTTAGAGAAGTTAGAGATATTGAAGAAATTGCATAATAACATTTAGTATAAGAAAATAGAGCAAATTGTTTAGTTTGCTCTATTTTCTTATTTATTAAAATGATAAAAAAATCAAAATATTTTACAAGAAAACTTTAAGACAATATATCATTTATTATTAAGGGAATATCAGAAATATTTTCATTTTCATAAGAATATAGATTATAATCATACTTATAATCATCAAGGGATATTTCAGTTTTATGTATATTTTGGGTGTCGGTTAAGTTGTTTTTATAATTTACTCTTGTAATATGAATTGATACAGTTTCACCAATAGATTTTAAACAATCTATTTCTTTAGGGAATCTAGCATCAGGAATTAGAGCTACGTCAAAATCATCTTTAACTAAATATAATATTTTAAGCAATTCATTTATTAAAAACATTTCATCTACAGCTCTCATCTTATCACCCAGGCTTTGAAGTAAGCTTCTTCCATTACCAGTTTTAGAGCCATCCCAATTATAGACTTTCGATGCAACCATTTTTAAATAATCAGCATAATGAATAATAAATACCTTTTTACCTTCTTTCTCTAATAACTCCTTTAATCTTAAGGCTAAAGTATCTTTTCCGTGTCCTGATTTTCCAGAAATAGAAATACATTTCATAAAAAATCCTCCTTTATATGTAATTGATTATTGTGTTTTAATAAATATTATTTATAAAATTAGAATCATTATTTTATATTATAACAATATTAGATTTCTATAAAGTATAAAAATTTTTATATTAATGATTTTGTTAGAAAAATTTAAGTAATAGAAAAGTACTTTTGTAAGTTTTTAAATGTAACATATTAATATAGAAAAAATTAATAAGGAAAGATAAAAATCTTTAGAAGGAGTTATTTTGGAAGATAATATTAAAGAAAAGTTAGAACTGAAGGTCAAAAAAGTAGCAATACTCATAATAGGAATATTAAATATAATTATTTGTTTATGTTTAAATTTTAATGAATTTCTTATGGGAAGCCCAATAATTAGTAAAAATGTAATAGTAACAATATCTTATTTACTAATCTGGAGCTTGATTATTTTTCTAGGAAGTATGTTAAGAAGTAAAAAACTATTAAAAATATTTTTAGGATTTTGGATATCTAATTTATTATTAGTAGTTATAACAGTAGTTGTAGTGAATGCAGCTATGTATGCTAAAATATTAATACCATTTGTTATAATATTTCTTGGGCCTATGTATGGAGTTTATTTTGAACATACTATAATTATAATTGGTACAATATCTATTATAATGAGTATGATTACTTATTATTTAATTAAAAGAAAAGCATAAAATAAAATGTTTTATAAAACCTCAAGGTAAAGGCTGTCGCATAAATAAATCAATTAAGAATTATTTACTTTGCGGCAGCTTTATTTATTATAGTTATATATATTAATTTTTAAAATATATAAATTAAAATATGTTATAAAAAATTTATTTGAATTTTTACTAGTTAAATAACTCCTTAGCTTTTAAAGCAATACGTTCTCCAAATATTGAAAACATAGATTTACTTTCTTCAAAGTTTTCGTCTATAGCAACAGCTCCTAAATGAATAAATGGTTTTCCAAGAGCAGAGCCTCCAGAATAAACTAACATTCCTTTTACCATTAAATGATTAATTATTGTAAGAATTGCAGTGTCAGCACCTCCTTGAGCATAATGTGCTGTAGAAAAGACAGCTCCAATTTTACCTTCAAGGTTATAATGGTTAGATTCATCAAACCAT
This sequence comes from Clostridium sp. C8, assembly GCF_001010885.1. Taxonomy (NCBI): domain Bacteria; kingdom Bacillati; phylum Bacillota; class Clostridia; order Eubacteriales; family Clostridiaceae; genus Clostridium; species Clostridium sp. C8. The sequence continues at coordinate 1,805 of NZ_LBMX01000039.1, forward strand.
TTCTTTATCTGCCAGCAAGTATTTGCATAATAAGTAGGTGTACCAAATACTACAGCTTTACTATCTAGCAAAAATTTATCATCTATACTATCTAAAGCAAATACCCCAACTTCAATATTAGGAACTTTTCTAATTCCATCAGCTATTACATTAGCCATTTCTTTTGTATGACCAGTTTTACTAAAATATAAAATTGATATTTTCATTATATCTCCCCCATTAATTCCAAAACATAACAATATATAATTATTATAAAACTTTACTTGTTTAGATACAAATTATTAAATATAATATTTTTTAGTGTTTATTTTATAAAGTAGATAGATTAGAGTAACTATAAAAAGGAGTAAAATATGGAAAATTTATATGAAATAAAAAAAATAATAAGCAAAGAAACTTATACTATAATTAATAACGAAATAGAGCAATCTTTATTAAAATACTTAATGAAAGATATTTTAGAAAAATATAAAGCCTTTGATAAGGGTCATGGAATAAAGCATATAGCAACTGTAATAGATTCATCAATTAAACTGTCAAAATATTTCCCTGTAAATAAAAGTATGGTATTAACTATTGCAATATATCATGATTTAGGAATGAGTATAGATAGAAAAATACATCAAATTCATTCAAAGGATATGCTTATAAATGATACTAATTTAGAAAATTGGTTTACAAAAGAAGAGCTTATTTCAATGGGGGAAGCATGTGAAGATCATAGGGCTTCTAATGCTCATGAACCAAGAAGTATATATGGATATATAGTTTCAGATGCAGATAGAACAACAGATATATATGATATGATAGAAAGATGCTACAATTTTTCGAAAAAGAATTATAATACTTTAAATGAAGAAGAAACATATAAAAGAGTATATTCACATTTGGTAGAAAAATATGGTGAAGGTGGATATGCTAAATTTTATTTAGAAGAAAGTAAAAATGTAATAATGAGACCTTATATAGAAGCTCAAGAAATTTTGAAGAAAGAAGAGGTATTCAAGTTTTACTATAATAAAATCATATAAAATTTGAATTTTTATGAAAGTATGAAGATTTTAAAGATAATCTCAAAATTTTAACTTAAATTTAAGTTTCTGTTTTTTTTAATGGATTTTCATTTTCAAAAAATAATAGTATTATTAATGATTGAATGTAATAGATAGACTAGGAGATGAAGTATATGAAGATGAAAAAAGAATGGGCAATATTACTTACGGTATTACCTATGACTTTTATGACAACTCTTGATAGTAGTATAGTAAATGTAGCTTTACCTACAATGTCAAGAGAACTTGGAACAACAATGGCTGGAATAGAATGGGTAGTTACAAGTTATTTAATAACTATATGTGCAACTATTTTATTGTTTGGAAGGCTAGGAGATATAGTTGGTAAAAGTAAAGTTTTTAAAATAGGAATAGGAGTATTTACTTTAGGATCATTATTTTGTGGTTTATCAAACAGCCTTATAATGCTTATATTATCTAGGATAATTCAAGCAATAGGTGCTGGAGCTGCAATGGCAACTAACCAAGGAATAATTACAGAAACATTTCCTCCTACCAAAAGAGGTAGAGCTCTTGGAATGACAGGAACTGCAGTTGCTCTTGGAACTATGGTAGGACCAACTTTAGGAGGTCTTATAGTATCAGTAGCACCATGGGAATACATTTTTTTAATAAATATACCAATAGGAATTTTAGTTTATATAGGAGTATTAAAGGTATTAAACTTTAAAAAGATTACTGAAAAAGTTCCCTTTGATATAAAAGGAACTTTTTTATTCATGATTTCAATAATAATGTTATTTACATCTATAAATTTCGGGCAAAGTATAGGATATACAAATCCTATAATTATGGGAGCCTTTGTGCTTTCTTTAGTACTATTATTTATATTTATAAAGGTAGAGCAAAAAATAATAAGTCCTATGTTAGATATAAATATATTTAAAAATAAATTATTTTCATTAAGTATATTTTGTGGATTTACATCATTTGTTTCAATAGGAGCAATAAATATAATTTTACCCTTTTATTATCAAGATGTATTGAAGCTTACCCCAAGTTCAGCAGGATTTATGATGACAGTTTCTCCAATAATATTATCAATAGTTGCACCAATAAGTGGACATCTGTCAGATAAACTTGGAAGTGAAAAGATATCATGTATAGGGTTAAGTATTTTAACTATTGGTATTTTCTCGTTAACTATCTTTAATCAGTACACATCACTAATAATTGTTGCAATATTTGTTGGGTTAGTATCATTAGGAAGTGGTATATTCCAATCACCAAATAATTCATTAATAATGTCTACAGTTGATAAAACCAAGCTTGGAATAGCAGGAAGTGTGAATGGACTAGTAAGAAACTTAGGAACAACTACTGGGATAGCACTTTCAACAAGTATTTTATATAGTAGAATGAGCAGTAAAATTGGATATAAGGTTTCTGGGTATGTAGAAGGTAGAGCAGATATATTTATTTATGCAATGAGATTTGTATTTGCCGGAATAGGGTGTATTTGCTTAATTGGAGCTATATTAACATTACTTAGAGTCGTAAATAAGAGGTCAAAAACATTAAACTAATTAAATACATAAATATAATAAAAAAGGTACTGATAAAATATGCAGTTCCTTTTTTATTATATTCATTAATGCTAGTAATAATATTCAGAGTATGTTTATTTATAAAATTTGTAGATACACTTTTTAATACAAGTTTTTAAAGTACATTTACATTAGCTTCTAGATAAAGAAGATTAATATTAAATAAATATAAGATTAAGCAAAGATGGTGAAAGAATAATTTGAGATGTATTGATAAAAAATAAGTAAAACTTAGAAAGTAGTGATTTATAGTGATAGGTAATCATATTATTAAAAATTTTCTATGCATACTTATGGTTTTTGATATTGTCAGTAATGTAAAAATAAAACAAGATAATCCAAGAATAATAGATGCATTTATTTTAGCTTATGATGCTATGTACACTTATGATATTATACATTATAAAAATGGGTATACAAAAGACTATATCATTTTAGATATGGAGTCAGCCGATTTTTCGGAAACTACTTATGATGATAGACAAAAGATGATAAACCATTTTAAAAGGTATAACAAGAAAATATTAAATGCATCTATTTTTAAATTAAAAGAAATTGGGTTAGCGGATGAAATGACTCAAATAGCGATAAATGGAGATATTTTAATGTTTACCTGTGTGAGACCGGATGAAAATAGTAATGGAATAATAATAAGTGGAATGAAGTATCATGGTCCAATATCGGCATATATCTATGAAATGAAAATAGATGTTATAGATAATGAATGGAAGTTGATAGAAATAAAAGAAAAAGGAGTAGCCTAGAGAGAATATAATTCCAAAATTATGTATAATAAGCATATAAATTAATAAATAATCCAATTTTATTAAGGTAAATGGGGGGATAAAATGAGTGAAAAAAAGGATAAAAAAGATAATGGCTACTACTTCGCACTTTGTTCTGGACTAGGGGTTACATTTGGTATAATATTTGACCAGTTAGCAATAGGATTATCTTTAGGCGTTGCATTTGGGATTATCTTGGATAGTAAAAGAAAATAATCTTAATAGCATATAAGCTAACATAATATAAATTTTAAATTATAAGATATGGCATATAATGATGAAATGTTTATTATTGCTGGGTTAGGTACCATATAACTAGTTTTATATAAAAGTAAAGATACTGTATGGAAAGTAGTATTATCATGAACTGCTGGAGTTTTATAATTCTATGTTTCAGAATACCGTTAAGAATTACTATTGTTTGAGCGTATGCGAGTTATAGTAATTTAGGTATTTTGAATAAATAGAATTATAAAAACTCCCAGTGAAATGATATTGGCTACTTGAAATACAGTATCTTTATTTTACTTAAAGGAGTTAAAAGAAGCATCAGAAGGCATTCGCCAATCTCCACGTGGACTTAATGAAATACTTCCAACCTTAGGGCCATCAGGAAGAGCGCTTCTTTTAAATTGTTGAGTAAAGAATCTATATATAAATTTATCAAGCCATTTTTCTATTTCTTCTTTACTATAATCATCTTTAAATGCTTGTTCTGCAAGGAATTGTATCCTTTCTTTAGAAGAACCATTTTTAATAAAATGATATAAGAAGAAATCATGTAATTCATAAGGTCCAACTATATCCTCAGTTTTTTGAGTGATTTCGCCTTTATCATTCTTAGGTAAAAGTTCAGGACTAACTGGAGTATCTAATATATCTAAAAGTGTATCTGAAACTTGAGGAGTAGACTCCTTTTCAGCTACATATCTAACTAAGTATCTAACTAAAGTTTTAGGAATAGATGGATTTACTGAATACATACTCATATGATCACCGTTATATGTACACCATCCAAGAGCTAATTCAGAAAGATCTCCTGTTCCAATTAATAAGCCACCCTCTTTATTAGCTAAGTCCATAAGAATTTGAGTTCTTTCTCTGGCTTGAACATTTTCATAAGTAACATCATGAATATTTTTATCGTGACCAATATCTTCAAAGTGCTGAAGAGCAGCTTTTACTATGTTAATTTCTCTTAAGTCACATCCTAATTCCTTACATAAGGTTAGAGCATTATTATAAGTTCTATCAGTAGTACCAAAGCCAGGCATTGTAATTGTAATTATATTTTTATTATCTAAGCCTAGTAGTTTAAAAGTTTTAACAACAACTAGTAAAGCTAAAGTTGAATCAAGACCACCAGAAATTCCAATAACTGCTTTCTTTAAGTTAGTATGCTCCATTCTCTTTGCTAGAGCAGAAGCCTGAATATTAAATATTTCCTTACATCTTTCTTCACGTAATTTAACATTAGAAGGGACAAAAGGATGTTTATCAACGAATCTATCAAAGTTAATTATTTTAGTATCTTTATAATCAAATTTTATTATTTCAGCTTCAAAAGGAACTATTCTTGAAGCATCTCTATAACTTATATTTTTTAATCGCTCACTGTTTAATCTAAAAACGTCTATATATGAATAAATAATCTCATTAGCTCTTTGGAATCGCTCATTTTCTTCAAGCATAGTTCCGTTTTCTGCAATTAGCATATGTCCGCTAAATAAAAGATCGGTTGTGGATTCATGAACCCCGGCAGATGAGTAAATATATGCAGACATACATCTAGCACTTTGATTCGATATAAGAGCTTCTCTATAATCCTTTTTGCTTACAAGTTCATTAGAAGCAGAAAGATTTCCTATTATATTTGCACCAAGAAGTGATAGATATGAACTTGGAGGAACTGTAACCCAAAGATCTTCACAAATTTCAAATCCAAAACTATATCTTCCAGAAGTGAAAATTAAATTAGTTCCAAATGGAACATCTTTTTGAAAAGAAAAATCTACTTTTTCATCAATTATTCCAAGGCCTTCACTAAACCAACGTTTTTCATAAAATTCACTATAGTTTGGGATATATGATTTTGGAACTATTCCAAGAAGTTTTCCATTAAATATTATATAAGCACAATTAAATAGTACATTTTTGAAACTTAGAGGAGCTCCTATAGCAATTAACATATCTAGGCCTTTACTTTTTTGTATTAATTTTTCTATGGCAAGGTCAGATTTTTCCAACAAATTATATTGCATAAATAAATCACTGCAAGTATAGGATGTAATAGATAGCTCAGGAAAAACAATAGACTTAGCTTTATTTTTGTATGCTTCATCTAAACAAGTAAATATATTTTCTAAATTATAATCTATATCAGCTACACGAGTAACTGGACATGCAGCTGCGACTTTTATAAAATCCATAAAATCTCTCCATTCTAATTAAAATAATAGTATATGAATTATTGTAACTCTTTTTATATTTAAAATTCATAGTTATAAAAATACTTATATATAAACAAGTTTATATACATAGTTAAATAATAAAAGGAAAACAATAGAAAATCAATGATAATAGAAGAAATATGAATTAAAACAAAATAAAAAGGTATAATATACCCTTTAAAAAGATAAAAGATATATTGTAATAAGTTAGGAAGAATGTTATAATAAATTCATAAGTTGATGGAATTCAAATTTTTACTAAAAAATGTTATAATGGTATTAAAGAATAAAGGAGGGGAAATTATGAGTGCGGTAATTTTTTGGATTATAGTTGCAGCTGTAGTAATTGCTATAGACATAGCAACAAGCAATTTCTTATTTGCTTGGTTTGCTGTAGGTGCATTTGTTGCAATGATAGCTGATTTACTGGAAGTATCATTTGGAATACAAGTAGTACTTTTCTTAGTAGTAAATTTAATAACTATTTCGATAGGTTATCCATGGGCTAAACGAAAGTTTAAGGAAGGTGTTAAACGTACACCTCTAATGGAAGAAACTTATATAGGAAGAGTTATGAAAGCAGAAGAGGAGATAGTAGATAGAACTAAAATAAAAGTTGACGGAATATATTGGACTGTACTAAATTCAGGAGAAGTAATAAAAAAAGACGAAAGTTTTAAAATCACAGGTATAGACGGTATTAAATTAATAATTAAAAAAGAGGAGGAAGTTTAGATGGAAAATTTAATTGGATTAATAATTACAGGAGTAGTAGTACTTTTTGTATTAATAGTAATCTTATCATCAATTAAAATTGTAAACACAGGATACTTATATGTTGTAGAAAGGTTTGGTCAATATCATAAAACTTTAGAACCAGGATGGCACTTTTTAATTCCATTTGCAGATTTCGTTAGAAAGAAGGTTTCAACAAAACAACAAATTTTAGATGTGCCACCACAATCAGTTATTACAAAGGACAATGTTAAAATATCTGTAGATAATGTTATATTTTATAAGTTATTAAATGCTAAAGATGCTGTTTATAATATTGAAGACTATAGATCAGGTATAGTATATTCAGCAACAACTAATATGAGAAATATCTTAGGTAACATGAGTTTAGATGAAATATTATCAGGAAGAGATAAAATAAATCAAGATCTTTTAAGTATTATAGATGAAGTTACAGATGCGTATGGTATAAAAATACTTTCTGTTGAAATTAAAAATATAATCCCTCCAACAGAAATTCAAGAAGCTATGGAAAAACAAATGAAAGCTGAAAGAAATAAGAGAGCTATGATCCTTGAAGCAGAAGGACAAAGACAATCTCAAATAGAAAAGGCAGAAGGGGAAAAGAGAGGTAAGATACTTGCAGCAGAAGCTGAAAAAGAAGCTAATATCAGAAGAGCTGAAGGTTTAAAGGAATCTCAATTACTTGAAGCTGAAGGTAAAGCTAAGGCTATAGAAGAAATAGCTATAGCAGAAGCAGAAGCTATAAGAAAAGTAAACCAAGCAATTATAGAATCAGGTACTAATGAAACAGTTATAGCTTTAAAGCAAGTTGAAGCTCTTAAAGAAATGGCTAATAACCCAGCTAATAAGCTTATATTACCAAATGAAACATTATCTTCACTTGGAAGCATTGCAGCTATAGGTGAAATGCTTAAAGGTAGCAAAGAATAATTTATCCAGCTTACAGTTCACAGTACGCAGTGCACAAGTCACAGTTGATTTGAGTTTATAGTGAGCAAGTAACAAAAAACAAGTTAAAAATATATAATTAAAAATTAAAGACCATCTACTTTAGAAAAATTATAGTAGGTGGTTTTTGTGTTAAATTTATATAGTTCACAGCGCACAATTCACAGTTCACAGTTTTTGGAATAAAGTAACAGGTAACAGGTTATGATATAAATTGCAAAGCAATTTATAAATTAAAGAATGAAAAAATTAAAACAACTGTGCACTGTGCCTTGTGAACTGT